>NZ_BJLL01000043.1:0-24255 GCF_007996925.1 Enterococcus sp. NBRC 3427
ACAACCTCTTTTTTACTGTATACATCATAAGTATGGAGCGGTTTAGCATAAAGATGATTAGTCGTTAGGACATCAATCCATCGTATTTTTTTGTTCGACAACTACAATATCTTTATTTGGACGTTTGAATTGTATTCCGGCACGTTCCAGCTCCTGTTTCACTCCTATATGGACTTTGACATCTTCCCGTGTCATTTTTAAAACGTGATGAATCGCATAGTCGATTTCTTGCCTTGTGATTTTTTTCTTCGTATTGATCATCACAACTTGCTTTTTGTCATATGTGTCCACTAGCAGCAACTGTGTCCGATCTAACGAAAATAATTTGTAATAATTAATGGCCGTATTCCCAAAAAAAAATTCTACTACTTTAGGATAAAATGTCTTAATATTTAAATTACTATTCACAGGTGTTTCGATTAGCTTCATCTCATTCCTCTTTTCTATATAGTCGATTTAGATTCAATCCCATATATATTCCCCGTTGTTCCCAACATTAAGGAATCGGTTACAATTGAACCTTAAAAAACAAAAGGATTTACCTTTTATCACTTAATAGTATAACATAATTTCATGAGAAAAAAATACACTTTTTTCTTGACCTTCTCGTTACGTAAAGGATTATGCTTACATTTGTCAGGAGGAAAAATAATGGAATACACAATAAAGAAAATGTCAGAGATATCGGGAATCAGTCCGAGAACCTTGCGTTTTTATGATGAGATTGGACTGCTAAAGCCAGCTAGGATCAATTCCTCAGGCTATCGGATTTATGGCAAAAAAGAAGTCGATCGTCTGCAACATATCTTATTTTATCGAACGTTGGCATTCAAGTTGGAGGATATTCAAGAAATCTTAGATAATCCGCATTTTGACCACCAGAAAGCTTTAATCGAACATCAGCAGATGCTTCTAGAAAAACGGGCACAAATCGACATCCTCTTGGCAACTGTCCAACAAACACTTGATAGATACGAAGGAGGAAGAAAAATGAGTGATAAAGAAAAATTTGAAGGGTTCAAACAACAAAAATTGAAAGAAAATGAAGAAACTTATGGACAAGAGATTCGACAAAAATACGGGGAAGAAAAGGTTACAGCATCCAACGAAAAATGGATGAATATGGATAAAGAAACGTATGAAGAAATGCAAACTGTTGAAAAGCAGATGTTAGCTGATCTCACTCTTTATTTACAAGCCCCTGCAGATGAAAACTTAGCAGATCGCATCTTTCAAGCTCATAAGAAGTGGTTATCTTACAGCTGGTCTGAATATCAGCCAGAAGCGCATAAAGGATTAGGGATGATGTACGAAGCCGATGAACGATTCACTGCATATTATGACGAACGAAGTGGTCAAGGTGCAGCGAAAGCATTAAATGAAATCATCCAAAAAAAGGCATAACAGTTTACATGATCCGACAAAAACGACCGAACAACAAAACATCAGACACCAAAGTTAGATTTTTTATACTAACATTTGGTGTCTGATTCATTTTTTACAAGTGTTTTGCCAAAATTCAGCGCTGAATAAACGTATAAGGTATTTTCACTTTATCCTTTTTTTCTGTAAGAAACAATTGAAAAGCCATTTCTCCGCAAGCTTCCAGATGGTGATCGATCGTTGGAAAGCCAAGAAGCTCGCTGATCAGCAAATTATCGCGTCCAATCACCACTGGTGTCTTATCTTGCAGATAGCTTTGCAAGATGCCTGCTGCGACCATATCCGAATTTGTAAAGACCCCATCAACTCTATGGTCTTTAAAAAAGATACCTGCTTGTTTTCCTTTCTCTGCATCTATGCAATCCCAAAAAACAAGTGACTCATCAAAAAATGGAAAAAGTCGACGACATAGTTGCAAAGTGATCTTTGAATTATAACTCAGCCTGCCACTTCGCCCCAATGTGATGCCCAATCGTTTTACCCCTTGCTGCTTCAAATAAGAAAGACCTTCTGTAATCGATTGTTCTCGATCAATAAAGACGCAACTTGCCTGTTTTTCCTTGATTTCTTCACAAAAAACTAGAGGACCATATTTTTGATAATCTAGCAAATCTTCTAGTGTATTGGCACGAGATGTGATGATCAATCCATCGAACGCTTTAGCTGCAAATTCTTCAAGATAGCTTCGCTCTTTTTCTTTCTGATAACCCGTCGGTAAAAGCGTCACTTTGTAATCATAGTCAAACGCCTCTTCAATGATCCCACTGATCAGCTGATCAAAGTACGGATGGTTGGTATAAGGCAAGATTACTCCGATACTTTTCGTTTTTCCATAACTCAACTGTCTGGCTTTTGCATTAGGGATATAATCGACTTCTTTCATGACCGCAAGTATTTCTTTCCTTTTTTCCTCATCTACATATGGATGCCCATTGATTACACGTGAAATAGTAGAAACTGAATAACCTGTGAGCTTTGCGATATCTCGAATATTTGCCACTGCTGCTTCGCCACCTATACAAAAAGATTTTCTTGTAAATAGTCTACCACAGCTGGACCGCATTCAAAAAACTGATACATTTTTCCATCATGAGAAAAACTGATCCGCTGTCCACCCCAATATATATCTTTTGTCAACGTTTCGATTTCATTCATCGGTATTTCTTTTACTATATTCTTATTCAGCCCTTGAAAACTGTACAACGTTAATATGGATCCCTTAAACTCGACAAACGCATAAAAATATTTGTTCGTTGTGCCATCTGTTATCTCTACATAGGTATTCATTGCAAGCCCTCCTTTTGATACTTTGATTATAGTGTATGAAACGCGTCTCATATCAAGGAGTTTGTTTTGCAATAGAAACGTTCTATTCCTCTGGTTCACCTAAATTTGGATCTAAGCGGTTTGCTGCTAAAATAAATGGCGCCCAGATCAAAGTAGCTACTATTAAATTAACGATTGTTAAAACGATGGCTCGCCAATCTCCCGCAGTAGCTAAAAATCCACTGATGATCGTTGGCATGACCCAAATCACATTTACTACAACCGGACGAACAAGCCCAGCCATCGTGGCAAAATAGGCGATCGTTGCAGTCGCAAGAGGTGCCAAGATGAACGGAATCATCAACAGCGGATTCAACACAACAGGAAGACCAAACATCACTGGTTCATTGATATTGAAGATTCCTGGTGCAATCCCCAACTTTCCTACCGTTTTATAATCTGCCCGTTTAGATAAAAATAAAATCATAACTATCAACACCAGCGTGACTCCAGCTCCTCCCGGCCAGACAAAAGCTTCAAAAGAACCTGCCACCCATTTGAAAGGGATGGGCTCATTATTTTGAAAGGCATTCGTGTTTTCGACCATCGCGGTACCATATAAGGTCTGCAAAACAGGTGACATAATATTTGTGCCGTGAAGACCAAAAAACCAAAGAACATGCACAAGAAGAACAATGATAAAGACCGCTCCGTAACCTTGTGACAAGTTCATCAAAGGAGATTGGATGGCTTCAGAAATCCAGTCAATCAGCGGCTCGCCAGCTGTTTGTCTAAAGATATAATTAATCACACCAACGACGTATAAAGAAACTAATGCAGGAATAATCGCCGCAAAAGCTCTTGCTACAGCAGGTGGCACAGAATCCGGCATCCGTATGATGATCTTTTTCTTGATCAGAATCGCAAAAATAATGACAGAAATAAATCCAAAGATCATAGCAGTGAACAAACCAGACCCACCCA
Source organism: Enterococcus sp. NBRC 3427 (assembly GCF_007996925.1). Classification (NCBI taxonomy): domain Bacteria; kingdom Bacillati; phylum Bacillota; class Bacilli; order Lactobacillales; family Enterococcaceae; genus Enterococcus; species Enterococcus sp. NBRC 3427. Next base: position 3,694 of record NZ_BJLL01000043.1, read on the forward strand.
TATATTTACCAAAATTAAAATAGCCCCATGCGCCTACTGATAACGTTTGTCCTCCGTCTGGCGTTCCAGCAATCACACCACCTGCAGAAGTAATCAAATCTGCTGCGTCTTGCGAAAGCTTCTCGGGCAATGCCAACACCGCTGTTGCTGCATCGGGTAAGCCAATAATAAAAGCAACCAGAGAAACAATACTTCCTGAGACAGGATCGACCTCATAGGCTTTCGCTAGATTCGCTCCTAGTGATAAGGCAAAGACCACTGCCATAATAGCTAAAGTACCATTCCAGATCAATCCATTTACGCCAATGACTGGGGTAAAAAATGTCGTGATTGCATTCCCTTCACCTAGATACGTATTCGGAAAATCCCGCATAAATGCGTTCAGTAAAACAGCAATTGCTCCTGCCATCGTAGCTGGCATCGTACCAATAAAAGCATCCCTCAATGCAACCAAGTGTTTCTCCGACCCGATTTTCGTTGCAACTGGCAAAATATACTTCTCCATCCAACTCATTAATCCATTCATTTTTTCTCCTCCTGTTTTTATTGTTACCGAAGCTCCGTTTTGAATACGCATACATTATAATGATATTATAAATATAGCATAGTTATTCCTATCTGGCTATCTGTTTTTAGCAGATAAAATAAATAACTATGCGAATTCAAAAAATATGCATAATCCTTTATAAATAGTATAGTTTCCAACTACTCGCAAAAGCAAATGATACCATTTAAATAACGCTTATTATGAATAAGTATACAAAAAAAGTAGAAAAGGAAGTATTTCGCTTCCTTTTCTACTTTTTATCTATCTTTCTCAAATAATGGGCTACGCTAGATAAGCAAGGTGCTTTTCTTACATCATACCGCCCATCATTGATGGATCCATTGCAGGAGCTGCTGGTGCTGCTGGTTCTGGTTTATCTGCAACGACTGCTTCTGTTGTTAATAACAAGGCAGAAACGGAAGCGGCATTTTGCAAGGCAGAACGTGTTACTTTAGTTGGGTCTACGATACCTGCTTCAACCATGTTTACCCATTCTCCAGTAGCAGCATTGAAACCAGTACCTAGTTCTACGTTCTTCAATTTATCAACAATCACTGATCCTTCATAACCAGCGTTTTCAGCGATTTGACGAATTGGTTCTTCTAAGGCACGAACAACAATCTTGATACCTGTTGCCACGTCTCCTTCTGCTTCTACAGCAGAAACTTTGCTGATAACGTTCACTAGAGCTGTACCACCACCTGAGACCATTCCTTCTTCTACTGCGGCACGTGTAGCATTCAATGCATCTTCAATGCGTAATTTCAATTCTTTCAATTCTGTTTCAGTAGCTGCACCGACTTTAACAACAGCTACACCGCCTGCTAATTTAGCTAAGCGTTCTTGTAATTTTTCGCGGTCAAAATCAGAAGTTGTTTCAGCAATTTGGTTTTTGATCAATTGCACACGCGCTTCGATGGCTTCTTTTTCTCCTGAACCTTCTACGATCGTTGTATTGTCTTTATCTACAACAACTTTAGACGCATTTCCTAAGTTTTCGATTGTTGCATCTTTTAATTCTAGACCTAGATCGTCAGTAATTACTGTACCACCTGTCAAAATAGCGATATCTTCAAGCATTGCTTTACGACGATCACCGAAGCCAGGAGCTTTTACAGCTACTACATTGAATGTTCCGCGGATCTTGTTCAAGACAAGCGTTGGTAATGCTTCGCCATCTACATCGTCAGCAATGATCAATAATGGACGTGATTGTTGCAAGATTTGTTCTAACAATGGCAGAATGTCTTGGATGTTAGAGATTTTTTTGTCTGTAATCAAGATATATGGGTTTTCTAGAACAGCTTCCATTTTGTCGTTATCTGTTACCATATATTGTGATAAGTAACCACGATCAAATTGCATACCTTCTACAACATCTAGTTCTGTTTCGATTCCTTTTGATTCTTCAATTGTGATGACACCGTCGTTTCCAACTTTTTCCATTGCATCAGCAATCAAATGTCCAACTTTATCAGAACCTGAAGAAACAGCTGCTACTTGTGCAATGGCTTCTTTTGAATCAACAACAGTTGAGATATTATGCAACTCTTCCACTGCGGCTTTTGTTGCCAATTCGATCCCGCGGCGAATGCCTAGAGGATTAGCACCTGCAGTTACGTTTTTTAAACCTTCGCGAACGATTGCTTGTGTCAAAACAGTTGCTGTCGTTGTTCCGTCACCGGCAATATCATTTGTTTTTGATGCTACTTCTGATACAAGTTTTGCACCCATGTTTTCAAAATGATCTTCTAACTCGATTTCTTTTGCGATCGTCACACCATCATTTGTGATCAATGGAGAGCCGTAAGATTTTTCTAGTACGACATTTCGGCCTTTTGGTCCTAATGTTACTTTCACTGTATCTGCTAATTTATCTACCCCGCGTAACATAGCTGCGCGTGCGTCTTCTGCAAATTTCAATTCTTTTGCCATGATTGATTCACCTCATCGATTATTTTTGATTATTTTTTCTATCTTCAAAATTTACTCAACAATCGCCATGATATCTTTTCCTGCGACGATCAGATATTCTTTTCCTTCGTATTTTACTTCTGTACCGGCGTATTTTTCGAACATAACTTGGTCGCCTGCTTTCACAGCGGCAGGAACTTTTTCACCGTTTTCCAACAAACGGCCCTCACCGACTGCAACAACTGTCCCAGTTTGGGGTTTCTCTTTAGCTGCAGAAGCTAAAACGATTCCTCCGACAGTTTTTTCTTCTTCTTTTGCGACTTCGATAATGACGCGATCACCTAATGGTTTTAACACGATAAATCCCTCCGATAACTCTTTTTTTAATCCGTTAGCACTCTTAACCTTCGAGTGCTAACCTACATTTTTAATAATACTCATTCTCCCTCTTTTTTGCAAGCTTTTAAATCAAAGAAAAGAAATTTTATTCTAACAGTTGCTTATTGAAATTATGATATAATTGAAATCAATCGATAAAAGCTTGCCTTGCATGCTTGTTATCCCTTAAAGGAGGAATTACATGTCTTTAAAAAAATATAGTTTCCTCAGCATTTTTTGCTATGGTCTAATTTTTATCTCACCCTTGATCCTAGCTTCGATAGGACTTGTAAAATCTACGTCTGAATTGATCACAGCAACTGCAGTCATGTATATACTGGGCGCGGTTGTCCTAGCTATTTTTTATTTTAAGCAACGTGAACCGTTAGCAATCGAATCAGCAGTAAAAAAAGCTTCTGTTCCAAAGATCGTTATTTATGGATTAGTTGGAATCTTTGTCGCATTGATTCTGCAAAGCATTGCTGTCATGCTGGAATCTGTATTGTTTGGCGAAGCAACCCCTTCTGAGAATACACAAAATATCATCCAGATGATCATGGAAGCACCTGCTTTTATTTTGGCGACAACTGTTGCAGGACCCATCATGGAAGAGTTCGTATTCCGCCGCAGCATACTGGGGATCATCAGCCGGTATTCAAATTTTTGGGTCGGGGCAGTGATCAGCTCTTTGCTGTTTGCGTTTGCTCATAATGATGGTCATTTGCTGATTTACTTTTTCCTAGGTTTCTTCTTCAGCCTAGAGTACAAAGCTACTGGTCGGATCTGGACATCGATGATCACACACGTAGGAATGAACACATTAGTTGTTCTTGTTCAATTAGCTGTCCAAAAAGAACTGGTATAAACATGATTAGAAATACTCCTGTCATCCTAGATTGGTGATTTTTCCAATCTAAAGCGACAGGAGTATTTTTGTTTTTTTAGTCGATAATCTTTTCTGCTGTTCCATCATTTTTTGTCTGTCTTTCCTTTTTGAAGTTTGCAGAATCTATTTTTTTCAAAAATGGGAAATAAATAAAAAAACTAATTGCCAGCACGATACCTTGTAAAATCGCTGCAGGCACTCCGCCTACTAAAAAACCCGAGAGGATCGGCGGTGTTGTCCAAGGAACTTGGACCGCTGTAAATAAAGGAACAAATCCAAAATATAAAGCGGAATAGGTAATCAATCCTGAGAGGATCGGCGCGAAAATAAAAGGAACAGCCATCATCGGGTTCATCACAATCGGTGTGGAAAAAATAATCGATTCATTGATATTGAAAAAGGCTGGTAAAAGAGAAAGTTTTCCTAATTCTCGGTATTTCCTCGATTTCGCAAAAAACATCATAAAAAATACAGCTCCTAACGTCAGACCTGCTCCGGTAACAGTCATGAATTGATCAAGAAATTGCTGGGTAACGATATGCCCGCCATTTGCCACAGTCAATTCTTTTCCAGAGGCTAAGATTTCTGCATTTGCTAATGAGTTTGCTTGTAAGATCGGACTAACCAACCCATTGACCATCGCAGATCCATGAAGACCAAATAGCCATAAAAACGGGACAAAAAAACCTAATAAAAGCACACCGAATAACGTGTCTATCAACGATTGGATCGGAAGCTGGACGTATGTCCATATTCCTTGAATAACAGTCATCCCGGACAACTGTTGAAAAACCGCTGAACCTATAAGCGTAAAAGTGACTATAGCAAGTATTGGAATCAATGAAGTAAAAGACTGCCAAACATTTTCAGGAATCTTCCCATTTTGCCTCCATCCTTTCGCAAATCTTGCTAAACGTGCATAGCCCCATCCAATGAGGAGCCCGGTTGCAACTGCTCCTAGTATCCCTTCACCGCCTGTCCAGATATTATCTATCTCTACCTGAACATTAAGTGGCTGAATAAGTAGTAGATAAGCAGACAAGGCTGTCATGCCGACTGGCAAGCGATCGATGTTTTCTTCTTTTGCATAAGCATACGCAATAGCAAAAACGATCCAAAAGGCTATCACGTCAAATGTAGCCTGGTATACTTGTTTAAAATACATAGAAAATCCTGTTTTATCTATCCACTGAGCGATGTAATCTACAGGAAAATGAGCAAATAAGAAAAACAGCGAACCAACTATAATTATCGGGATCGTATAAGTCATTCCATTACGCAAAGCAGTTAAGGGTCTAAGATTCACAACAGATGTTACCATTGGTAAAAAGGCACGATCTAACCACTCTTTCATTTCTTATCTCCTTCATCTTCTATTTGATCAACTAGTTTTCTTAATTTAACTATACCCAATGATCACGAACCATGAAAGGAATGCGCACTAAGCTTTTCAAAAAACGGATTCTTTGACGAATATCCAGTAACTGCTTACAATGGACAGGAATAAAAAAGGAGGTTTTTTTATGAAAATCGCAATCATTGGCGCTACTGGTCATGCAGGTTCATTTATTTTAGACGAAGCATTGTCCAGAGATTTAGACGTGACGGCAATCGTGCGTCATCCAGAAAAATTGCCATCAGATGTTCCGTTTATACAAAAGGATTTATTTGAGTTGACAACTACTGATCTTACATCTTTTGATGTTGTCGTTGATGCTTTCAACGCTCCTAAAGGAAAAGAAGAAATGCATCAAACTTCTTTGTCCCATTTGATTGAGATACTTGAAGGAACCGATACACGCTTAATTGTCGTTGGGGGTGCCTCTTCGTTATTCTTAGATACAGAAAAGACGACTCGTATGATTGACCAAGTGCCTAAAAATGCACCCTTCTATCCAACAGCTTTCAATATGTACGAAGGATTGCTAAAATTGAAACAATCTAAAAATCTACAGTGGACTTATATCAGTCCAGCTTCTTTATTTGATCCGCACGGCAAGCGTACAGGCACTTATTTATTAAGTGATGATTATTTACAAAGAAACGCTGCTGGCGACAGTACGATCAGCATGGCAGATTACGCGATTGCATCAGTAGATGAGATACTGGATAAACAACATGAAAAACAGCATATCAGTGTAGTCAGCCGATAATACGGTTATTTTGTCAATGATCTGAAAAAAATAAAAACAGAAGATAAAACCAACACTGATTGATTTTATCTTCTGTTTTTATTTTTTATTGACTGAACTGTTTAAATCGAAAATAGCTCAGTTGCTTCATCTGGATCTGTATCATAGATTTCAAAATCATGTCCAACGCCAAAATCTTTTTCTTTCAACACATTTTCCATCGTTAAATGAGCAAGTTCTTTCATATTGTTTTCCTTGCTAAGATGACCAAGATAGATTCGTTTGGTCCGATTACCGATCACATCAGTCATGACAAGTGCACCATCTTCGTTGGAAAGATGCCCTCTATCTCCTAAAATACGCTGTTTTAGATTCCACGGATAAGGTCCCATGCGTAACATCTCAAGATCATGGTTACTTTCCATCAAATAACCATCGGCATTTTCAATGACACCTCGCATGTAATCACTGCAGTATCCGGTATCCGTCAACATGACGAATGAACGGTTTTCTTTATGGAAACGATAAAATTGCGGAGCTGCTGCGTCATGGGAGACGCCGAAACTCTCAATATCGATATCGCCGAATGTTCTGACTTTCCCCATCTCAAATAGATGTTTTTGTTCCACTGGTACATTTCCAATCAGTGGTTCCATCGCTTCCCAAGTCTGCTGATTGGCAAAAACATCCAAATGATACTTACGAGCCAAGACACCCACGCCATGTATATGGTCTCGATGTTCATGCGTCACAAGTATTCCATCTAATTGGTCCGGTGTCCGATCAATTTGAGCCATCAAGGAAGTGATTTTTTTACCGCTAAGTCCTGCATCGACCAAAAGCCGTTTTTTTTCACTTTCGATATAAAGTGAATTACCCGAACTTCCACTTGCTAGGATACTGATTTTAAAAGCTGGTTTTTCTTCAGCCATTTGACTCCTACTTCCCTTCTTACTTTGTAAACTTTTTTCATTATACTCGCTTTTTTATTGATCTTCCACTTTTGGTACAGTATTGTTTGTCACGATCGTATTGCTGAAAGCGTTGACGCTCTCGATTTGAACCACTTTATCACTTGTTTCGATCGCTACATGCCAAACAGGAACATACACATTTTTTTCCCGGACTTTCAGAATACAGGAATAAGCTAGTTGACGCCATAAGATTTTTGATCCTCTTGGTATTTTGTTATTGATGTACAATGTATTGATTGCTTCCTCTTCTGTATACAGTTCCGTCTTTTCACGCAGCTGTTCGATATCAGATAAATGCGTCTGCATGTATTTCGTGATACTATAATCGCTATCGTTTTTTTCTAAAGAAAGAACGATTTTTGCTGTATCATCATTGAACGGAATACCTTCATACTCTTGGCTTGCTTGGATTTCTAGTGGTTCTTCTTCTAAATGAGAAAAGTTTTTCGTATACACATACTCATTACCGAACAAAATATTGTCTTTGTTAGCTAAAAAATCTTCCAAAGAACTGCTGATCTTATCTGGATCAATCACGTTCTTTTCAGCTTCTGAGCTGGATAAGGATTTTGTCAAAACATCGCCGTCTAAAAACACGCCACTTTCCAACAATCCGCTTTTTCCAGCCTTGCGATAATTTGCTAATGAAGTGCTAAGATTGGTCTGTTCCGCGCTAAGATAATAGCCTTGCTTGCTCTCAGAAGAAATCTTCCCCGTATAAGTGATATCGTCACTAGCCAGACGTTGTTGGATTGATTCAGTCTGATCAGAACGAATGACATTGTTTTCTTGGTATACCGCATCATGATAACTGCTGAATAAAAACACATTCAACCCTAAAAAAGCGACGAAAAATATCCATTCGATTTTTTTAAAATCCAATTAATTCGCCTCCAATCCAGGTAATTTTTCCAGAAGGTCGTTAGCTGAATACCAGTTATCTTTATATTTCACATACCATTCAGGTAAGAGATCAACGACGCGATTCGTTTCTTTGACATTTTGCCATGTATAGCCAACGATTACTGAACCAATCTTGTTGCTATCTGCTCCCTTAGCTTCCAGCTGCTGGATGATTTCATTCGTACTTGCAAGTTCTACTTCTTCATCTGAAGGTATCGGTACTTGAATCGTATTCAAACTGGTTTGGATATTCACTTGCACCGAACCGTTTGTTTCACCGCCAACTTCCACACCGATCTGTCCTCTGCTGTCCGTCCCAAAAACCGGAAAGCCTTCCACGAAGATCCGGTAATCGATTGTATTGTCACTCCGGTCAAAATATCTGAGATTCCCTAAAGAACTGCCTAATTTGCTAATATAGGGAAAACTTTCAGAAAATACACTAGCATTTTCTTTTTTCTCTGGCAGCTCTCCTCGAAAATCAACTACTTGCGTTTCCGAATGGATAGACATCGTTTCATTCCCACCGTAAAAAATCAATTCATTGCTTTCATCATTATTTTTCACGCTATCTGGTTTCTGGAAAAAAGCATTTCTAAAAAGTGTATAGGGTTGCTGCGAAAGGATATAGCTGTACTTTTTCAACTTGATTGAATGTTTCGTAGCATATTGGGTGTCGATCGTCGACGGTTCTGTTGACATTTCTGTCCATTTCGTGTCGTTTGCTGTTAATTCTTTGTTGATATCCTCCCAATTCAATGAAATATTCGCTTCATATACAAGGTGGTTCGAATAATTCAAAAATCGGATTTTTTTGTTTCCTTGATCGAATTGTATTCTAGTAAAATACATATTTTCGCTTTCTTTTGCCAAATTCGAGACGTCTACATCTAAATCAAAAGCTTCCTTATATTCTCTTAGCAAAAAAGGCGCATTATAGGCCAACTCGAAACCAGATGTCAGATTTTTCACTTGTTCGAATTGTGATTCATCTCCCGAAACGACTTCAGAAAGCTTCCCGAATCTTGCTTTATCGATGATCAATTGCAATCGGTACACGAGATTTTCACTGTTGGTTTCTTGGATCGTTCCCGAATGGTGCCACGTGACATGAAGCGGAAGAAAAACTTCAGAAGTTTTCCGATTGCTTTGAGACTCGATCATTTGAGTGTTTGTCTCATCGACGCTGATCGAACTTTTCCCTGCTGGACTCAGCCAGATGGCATAAGAGAAATATAAACTTAATGCAACCATCAAAATAAGTCCTACGCGAACGACTTTTTCAGAAATTCTCATTCCCACCATTCCTCCTCATAAGGTTCGTATGGCAGCGAGATATAAAAAGTCGATCCTTTTCCTTCCTTGCTCTCTGCCCAAATCGCGCCTCGGTGCGCCTTGATTACTTCTCTAGAAATAGCTAATCCAAGTCCTGTCCCACCTTGTGCTCTTGCACGTGCTTTATCTACTCGATAAAATCGTTCGAACACTCGGTTCAGATCTTTTTTAGGAATCCCCAATCCTTGGTCGGTAATACTTAAAATCACGTTATTATGCGTTTCTAATAAGCGACAGGTGATCGTTCCCCCATCTGGTGAATACTTGATCGCGTTATTCATGATATTATCGACTACTTGGATGATTTTATCTGTATCTACTTCGACCCAAAGATCTCTTTGCGTGAATTCACGACGGATCTTATAATTTTTTTCTTGGTTTCCCACCATCATATCAAAACGGTCAAGAACAAAATTCACTAACTCGTTAAAATTGACATACTCTAATTGAAGCTGGGTATTTCCTGTATCCATGCGAGATAGATTCAGGAGATCATTGATCATTCGAATCATCCGATCTGTTTCATCCAATGTTACTTTCAAAAAATTTGGTGCTACTTCTTCGTCTTTCCATGCACCTTCGCTCAATGCTTCGATATAACTGCGCATGCTTGTCAGTGGTGTACGAAGCTCATGGGAAACATTAGAAACGAATTCACGGCGTTCCCGTTCTGTTTTTTCTTGTTCTGTCACATCATGCAAGACAGCTACTAATCCGCTGATAAAACCTGATTCACGACGGATCATGGAAAAGTCTACTCGTAAGATCATCTGATCGCTCTCCAATGTACTGGTTGAACGGTCAAGTACCATTTCGTTTGGATCTTCTAATAATTTACGCAAGGTATATTCTTCTTCGATATCCAAAAGTGTCAAAATCGATTGTCCAATTGCTTCCTCATTTTTGACATCTAGCAAGGAAACAGCCATATCATTGATCGTAATGACTTTCCCCCTGCGGTCTGTCGCGATGACGCCGTCTGTCATATGAGACAGCACGCTATCCAACCGATTGCGTTCAGCTTCCATTGTATCTTGAGCTTCTTCGATACGTTCAGCTAACTGATTGAAGGTATCAGCCAACTGCCCTAGTTCATCTTGTCCATGCACTTTGACTTTCCGGCTGTAGTCTCCTCTAGCGATTCGAATGGCTTGTTCTCTCATTTCACCGATTGGCTGAGTAATCGAACGAGCAACTAAAACGGAGACGATCATTGAAATAAACGCAGCAATCAGTGAGGCAGTAAAGAAAATGACTGCTGTATTATTGATTTCCGAATATTTTTGTTCGATATTACTTTTGACGTAAAGAGCCCCGATAACGGCATCGCCGGTCGGGGACAGGATCGGTTGAACATTGATATTCACCCGTTTATCGTCGTTATCTAAAGCAACATACCGTTTAGTTGTGAAATCATTGATATCGACATAATCATTTTTCTTTCCCACAGCGCTTTGTTCATTGACATCAGTTGTTCCTCGGATGATCCCTTTTTCGTCAACGACCCGTATTTCGATGATATCGCTAGTCGCACTGTTTTCAATAAATCTCTTGATATTCGCATTTACCTCTTCGTCATCTACGTTATCTTTGCGATTTAATTCCGGGCTGATTGTCGTCGCTAATGATTCCACCGTTTGATTCATATCTTTAATAAATGTATTGATCGTGGAACGTTCCAATCCACGTATAAAATAGGCGCCAATAATTTCGATCGAGATCAATAAAATCAAAATAAAAGTAATAGCGATTTTAAAATTGACTGATCGAAAAAAGCGGACTTTTCTTTTCATCCAATTACTCCTGTTCTGGGTTACGCAAATAGTAACCGACACCACGGCGTGTCACTAAATAATTTGGATGGCTTGGATTATCTTCGATCTTCTCGCGCAACCGACGTACAGTTACATCCACTGTTCGTACATCTCCAAAATAATCATAGCCCCAAACCGTTTGTAATAAATGTTCTCTTGTCATCACTTGCCCAAGGTGCTTCGCCAAGTAAAAAAGTAGTTCGAATTCACGATGTGTCAACTCGATTGTTTCTCCTCGTTTCGTCACCATGTAAGCTTCTGGATGGATGGTCAAATCACCAATCGTCAATTCCGCAGGAGCCGCATCTTCTGGTTCCTTCGTAGCCGTGGCACCACGACGAAGATTCGCTTTGACCCTTGCCACTAATTCTCGATTGGAAAATGGCTTAGTCACGTAGTCATCCGCGCCTAATTCTAAGCCTAGGACTTTATCAATTTCAGAATCTTTGGCTGTTACCATAATGATTGGCATGTCATACGTTTTGCGTACCTCACGAGCCACTTCTAAGCCGTCCATTTTAGGTAGCATCAAATCAAGTAAAATCAAATCAGGTTCTACCTCAGCAACTTTTTCCAAGGCTTCTTCCCCATCATATGCAGTATAAACATCATAGCCTTCTTTGGCTAAATTGAATTTGACGATATCCGAAATCGGCTTCTCATCATCGACAACTAAAACTTTTTTCATAAAGAGCCACCTCTTATATATTATTGTCACACCTTTTCATTATACCGTATTTCTGGTTTTGTTTCATCTTTGCCTATAAAACAAAAGAGAAAATTAACTTGGGAGTGCAAAATACTTTCTTTTTTTGTTCTAACTTCAATAAAAAAAGGAAAACACTGATTTTCACCTCACTGTTTTCCTTTTTTTGATTTATCCTTCTAAAACTTGTACGCCGACACCTAATAATCCCGGACCAGTATGGACTACTAATGCCGGAGAAATTTGACCAAAGTAGATTTGGTTTGCTTGCGGGAACTCTCTTTTGAGCCTCGCTTCCATTTCAATCGCTTCTTCTTTCGCATCACCGTGGGCAACGGCTAAGTTAAAAACCTTGGCATTGCCGATTTTTTCTTTGACGTAAGCAACCGTCTTATCCAAACTTTTTTTACGTCCTCTAGCTTTTCCTACTGTGTAATAGATTCCTTCATCATTACAGGAGATGATTGGGTTAAGCTTTAAAGCGGTTCCTAAAATAGAAGCAACCAAACCAATCCGTCCACCTTTTTGGAGATATTCCAATGTCGCAACATTAAAGAAAACTTTTGTTCTTTCGACTAATTCATTCAAATTACTGATCAGCTGATTCCACTCGACACCGTCTTCTAGCCATTTCGCTGCTTGTATTGCAGAAAAACCCGCGCCAATACCGATATTTTTCGTATCTAGTACATAAGCTTCCAATTCTTCTTGCTGTTCTGCAATCAAACGAACCACGTTATACGTCCCACTCAATCCGCTGGAAATCGTTACCGCAAGTACTTTTTCATAACCATCTTTTTTGATTTGCTCAAAGATTTCTGTGATCGACTCACCATCAGGCAAAGATGTACCTGGAATTTCCTCTGGCAAACGTTGATAGATTTCTTCAGGTGTAATATCTATTTTATCTGTATATACCTGATCTTTATAAATAATTTTCAAAGGAATCATGTACATCTCATATTTTTTTATCAATTCTTCTGGCACATCCGTACCAGAATCTACTAAAATCGCGATTTTATCATTTTTCATTTGTTTTCTCCTCTTTTAAGTATTCGGTTTCTAGAACAATCGTTTTTTCCGCAAGAAGTTTCATTGCAAACGATAAAGTTGCTGCTCTTACAGCAATATATTCTACAGGGGTCGCCTGGTCGAATTTTTGGGGATGGGATTTGCCTTGTGCTAATTGGCTGACCATCCATACAGCTGCTTCTTGTTCATCACAGAATAGATTATAAGCTTCACGAATCCCCACTGTTTTTCCTTGGAACAATATTCCTTCTTTGATTTCAGGAATAGTCAATACTTGTTTCAATGTAGTAATTGCAAGTAAAAATGCTACATGTTCTTTGTTGTATCTTTTTTTAACTGGTGCTGGTATCAAACCCAGTTTAACGTAGTTGTTTACCATAGAGGAGGTCAGCAATGGATGCTTTTCTCCTTGTATCACAGGTGAAAGATAACGATCAACTAACGTTCTGACTTGATCCATATAAAGTTCTAGGTCTGGGAGCTCTTCCCAGTGAGGCAGACGGAATGTTTCCAGTTCTTTTCCCCACTCCATTAATTGCTGACGCATTTTTTCCATCGTAACCGCTCCTTTTTTCATTTCATTAACATGATACCAAAGTTATCATAAACATTCAATCTAGTTGTTTTAACTAGATGATTTAATTAATAGAATTTTATAAAAGCAAAAAAACAAGAAGGCCAAGCCTTCTTGTCTTTTATCGTTAAGAACAGGAGACCCGCCGGGGAGACGGCGGGAAAGGAGTAAAAAATGAAAAAAGTGTTAGGGTTTGTTCTCTTGCAAGAACTTTGTTTGTTGGTATGCTTATATATTAACGAGCAAATGTGAATAATCTATGAATGATTTCCTATAAGGAAGTAAAGATTTTTCTGATTTTCTTTAAATGTAGTCTTGCATTTTAAAATTCTTAGTGCTACTATTATTAAGTACTTTTTGTATGGGCCGTTAGCTCAGTTGGTAGAGCAGCTGACTCTTAATCAGCGGGTCGCGGGTTCGAGCCCCTCACGGCCCATTGGGTGCCAAACCCACGGAACAGGTAAATGTTGGTGCGAAAGCATTTCGAAAACATTTACGCTGTTCTTTTTTTATTTTTCAAAATAACTAGGGCTTTTTATTTTTAACTCAAAGTCCACTGTAGCCCTTTGGACTTTGAGTTAAAAAAGAAGCATAATTATGAACAGTAAAGTTTCTAATATAACAATAATTCGAGAAGCTTTGCAAAATCATGCTGCCAATGAACTCTCTAAACATATAGGATTAAATCTAAGTACTATAAAAGGTTAAAAAGTGGAGAATATTTAATAGAAAAACTAAATTTACTTGCTGCTTTCCCCTTTTCCATTAATACAACAATCAGAGAGTGTCTTTTTTTCGAAAAAATTAGAATAAATAAAAGACACGTAGTTTTTTTATCTACATGTCTTCCATCGACTACAAGTTATCATTTCTCAAAACGTATTTAGCTTTTAATTGATTAATTCGTTTCACGTTGTCTACACATTGCCTAATTAAGACTTTCTTATTAGAAGCATCAATCCCGCAATAATACCTAAAACTCCAGGAATTACCCACAATAATGTTAAAAGAAAAAATGGAATAATAGATAAAATGAGTAAACTAATACCATAGACCACTGTTTTTTGATTTTTTCTTACTAAAAAACCTATTATGAAAATCATTATCGAAAAAACTAGGGTAATTCCTCCAAATAAAACAACATTCCCGCTTAGATTGACTAACATATCTATATCCTTACTGGTTAGTTCTGTAGTATTTAAAGTAGTTGAATCAATAGAAGATAGAAACATACCACCCATCAATGCTAAAAGACTACATAAAATCCCTGTTATTCCACTAATTAAAATCAAAATAAACTCTGTTTTTCTCTTATTCATTTAATTCTCTCCAGATTAAGTGTTTTAGAATTAGAAATTTTTTGACCATAGTTAATAGCTTCTAATGAACGAATAACAACCACTGACGTGTTAGAAAAATAATCCCCAATATGTTGTTTCTTGGGTGTGAAAGCAGCCACCAAATACCCAATTTGAAATACAAAATTTTTTAATATAAACCTACATATACACTCACGAATAAAGATAGTTTGCCAACTTAGCTCTTTTTCCTCAAAGCTCACTACTCTTATCCCAAAAATCATTTTCCCAATTGTTTGTCCTGAATTCAGCTTAGTCAAAAGTACAAAATAGGTTAAATAAATAGCTAATGACGCTATACCATAAAAAGTAATAATGGATTTGTCAGATTCCAGTCCCATGATTTTGTAAAAGAGACCTATAGTAGCATGGGTGATGATGCTAATACAAATTAAATCAATAAGAAAAGCAAAAAATCGTAACCAAAATCCCGCAAATACATAATTAGGCAAAGTTTCAATGCCACTCTTCTTATTCATTTTATAGCCCTCCATAGTAATACATTGGTTTTGGAGTATCAGAAAATCCAAGTTTTTCAAAAACTGAAATTACACGATCTGATGTAGTTGCCTTTAGCCCTTGCCATTCAGCAATCTTATTACCTAACCAAGAAGAAGCAAAGCCAGTTGTGTCATTTTTATATTCTATAACCGTCGCATCAGTTAATTTCTTCTCTTTTTTTAGGGAATCTAATGCATCTTCAGAGTAACCAATTTGATCCACCAACCCATTTTCTACTGCTTGGTTACCATCATAAATTCTTCCATCCGCAAGTTCTTTCACTGCATTAGTATCCATATTTCTTCCTTTTGCTACAACATTGACAAAACGATCATAAGCACTCATCACAAATTCCTGTATAACTTTATTCTCTTCCTCTGAAGGTTTGTGTTGAGGTGACATCATATCTTTTAATGCACCACTTTTATACGTCGCATCAGTTACGCCAAGTTTTTCTAATAAGCCAGAATAATTTAAACCAGAAATAATGACACCAATTGATCCAGTTGTTGTTTCTTCCGTAGCAAATATTTTATCTGATCCAGCAGAAATGTAGTAACCTCCACTTGCCGCTGTATTTTTAAATGCAGTATAGATAGGAATATCTAGCTTTTTAATTTTTGCCATTTCTTTAGCAATCTCAGCACTTTCATATATTCCTCCCCCAGGTGAATTTACTTCTAATAACACTCCCTTAACCGCTTTGTCTTCTTGAATTTTCTTTAGCTGTGTTAAAAAATTCTGATGGTTATATTGTTCCCTACTAAAAAGATTGCTTTCACCTGTATCTGCAATAACTCCATTGACGGATAGTTTGACAATCTTTTTATTTGATGCGCCTTCTTCTAACGTTTCTTCTGTGATTTCGTTAGATCCGTAAAAAATCTTATTTATTCCTGTTAGGGTTGTATTTGATGCTTCCTCTTTATCTTTTCCTGGAATTAGCGCGACGATAATGGATAGTAACAATAATCCGCACGCTACTCCCACAGCAATCCATCTTCTTTTATTCATATAAACTCCTCCTATATTCTTAGTAAAAATAATTATTTTTTATTTAGAAACACATCGACAATTTGTTGCCAATATGTTTTTTCTCCTACAATTAAAGACAACTCTCCAGTTAAACCATAACGAAACGGAAACGATTGAGTTGTTTTTAACGTTCCTTTCACTGCATAAAAAACACCTTTCTCAGTGGCAGTAGAATTTTCTGAAATTTCATCTAAAGTTCCGTCGATCGTAATCAGAGCCCCACCTTTTTGATCCAATTTAAAATGAACCTTCATCCCTTCTTTAATATAGGTACTTTCATTCGCAGGTAAAAGTGCTGTAAATTTCATTTTTGATTTTTCGTGGATCGGATAAATTTCTGCAAGCACTGTTCCTTTGGCTAGTTCTGCTTGTCCCTTTGTTTCTTCATTTAAATGAACCGTTCCAGATACAGGAGCTTTTAGTATTCCTTTTGAAAGTTGATCGTCCAAACTTTTGATAACTGACTGGTTCTTCTCTTGTTTTTCATTTAGCTCTGTAACTGTTTGTTTTACAGTTGTTATTGCTTGTTCTAGCTCTTGCTTTCCTTTTTCCGTTTGACTAATTCTGTCATTCTCAGAAGTAGTTGGTTTAACTAATTTAGCTTTTTCTGACTGATACTGTTCTACTTCTTTTTTTAGTTGCTCAATTTGTTCATTTATGCTTGCTGAAATTGTCAGTTTCACTTGATTTTTTTGATCATCAGAAACATTATTTAGTTGTTCTTGCCAATTCTCATAGTTTGCCATCATTTCTTTTGAAAAATCTTTTAATGATTGATTATTACTCCAAGCTACCTGTACTTGTTGCCATTCTTGTAATTTACTATCTGAACTCTCAATTTGTTTTTCTAGTTGTCTTTTTGTCTTTTCGTATACTTCTAATTGCTTTTGATCATTTAATTCACTTTGCTTCAAAGCGTAGCGGAGTGATTCTTTTTCTGACAACATGCTCTTTAATTGATTACTGTAGCCAAAACTGTCATCCGTTGAAAACAAATTTTTTCCTTTACTTATACTTTCAATAAATAGCTGAGCCATCTTTATTTGTTGAGTAATACGTTGGTTTTCTTGTTCTATCTGAGCCTTTTCATTCTCTATTAAAGAACAATCCAATCTAACCAACACATCGTCCTTATGAACAAATTGATTTTCTTTTAGGAAGTTTTCCATTATTTTAGCTTCTAATGGCACTTGTAACTTCTCTATTTTTTCGGGGTTCAATTGAGCCGTTGTCCGAATAACAATCTCTTTTTTAGCAAAGGTTAAAAACAATCCAATAATACATAAAAAAAGAATTACAGGGTATAACACCCAACGGTAGAAGCTATGATGTTGTTTAGTATAGATACTAGAATGTTCGAACCAATTATTATTCTGCATAAATTGTTTCCCTCTCCTAGATTTCCCATAATTTTTGATAGATACCATCGGCAAAACGAAGTTCATCGTGCGTTCCTTTTTCTACCAAATGCCCTTCATGGAGAACTAAAATTTGATCACATGCTTTTGCTATTGGTAAATGATGCGCAATAAAAATAATCGTTTTTTCTTTTAAATTGAGGAGATAATTCATAATTGCATGTTCTAACAAGGTATCTAATCCACTAGTTGCTTCATCTAAAATTAATATGTCCGGATTTTTTAATAAAGCCCGTGCTATGGCTAATCGTTGTCGTTGCCCTCCTGAAAGATTATTTCCACCTTCTTCCAACAATGTCTCGTAACGTAATGGCTGTTGATTAATAAATTCATTTAGTTGGACTATCTCACAAACTTCTATTATTTGTTCGAAACTTGGTGGGCTATCTAAACCGAATATAAGATTCTCAATGATTGTTCCACTAAAGAAAAATGACTCTTGAGGCAAATATGTCACTCGATCGCGTAATATCTGAAAAGGAATGTCTAAGTGATTAATGTTTCCATAATGGATCGATCCTTCTGATGCTTCATAAAAACGAACAAATAACTTTGCAAGAGTTGATTTTCCAGAACCACTAACTCCAACTATAGCCGTTTTACTGTGCGAAGGAATTGTACATGAAATTTCGTTCAACGTTGGGGCCTTCATGCTATACGAGAATGAAACGTTTTTTACAGTGATATCTTGTTGAAATAATTGTTCAGAAAGCATATATTCAAAAGACTGGTTCGATTTTTCTGAATCAATCGCGAAAATTTCATTTAAACGATTATTTGCAACTTGAGCCGTTTGCATTTTCACTTGTAAATTAATAATGTTTTGTAAAGGATCTGTGAAAAATACTAGTAAAGCATTGTATGTGATAAGTTGACCTAGACTAATTCTATTATCCATAACAAAATAAGAACCTAGCCATAAAATTAATGCAATGCTAATTAATTGAATCAAATGTTTAATTCCTTGTTGAATATTATCAAGCGTAACCGTACGAAATGATTTTTTCATTAATTTAACAAATTCATGGTCTATACGGTTATATACTTTCTCTTCACCGCTATATGCTTTAATTGTTTCTATTCCTTTAAGACTTTCTATGATACTAGAATTTACAGCTGCACCGGCTGCCATTTCTTCCCTGTTCGATTTTTCATAGCTTTTCACGAAAGCGAATATTGCAACTACATAAAAAGGCAAAGAGCATAGAGTGATTAAAAACAACGTACTATTCTGAATAGCTAACCTAACCCCAACAAGCAACACCATACCAATATCTAAAAATATTGATAACGTAGCACTTGCTAAAGCATCAATAATCTTACTGGCATCAAGAAAACGAGAAATAATTTCCCCTGATTTTCTCGTAGCAAAAAAATTCATTGGTAAAGTTAACACATGTTTGAAATACTGAAGCATAATTGCCATACTCATTCGCTGTCCTAAAATAATAAGAAGATAACTACGACTATATTCAAACAATACCCGAAATAAATAGACAGCGATCAAGCCAATGGAAATTATATTTAAAGTTGAACGTGCTTGATTAGGGATGAAAAAATCAAGAATACCTTGAAAATAATATGAGCTTCCTATGCCAAAAAACGTAATGAAAATCGATGCTAAAACGATGTGGAATACTAATCCTTTTTGTTTCCAAATTATAGGCAAAAAAGAACTTAATCCAGCTACTTTTTCTTTAATAGGAATATAAGTTTCTCTAGGCATAGGTAATATAAGAATACCTGTCCATTCTTTTTGAAACGCTTCAATCGTTTTTCTATTTTTTCCATTAGCGGGATCTGCAATCCATAGTACGTTTCCCTTCGTTTTATAAATTACAACGTAGTGCATATAGCTGTTATCAACCAATATATGTGCAATTAATGGTAAGATAAGATCTCTTTCTTTCCAGATCTCACTATCTGCTTGAATAGCCATACAATCAAAAGACAATTTTTCAAATGTCTTTTTCAATCCAAATGCTGAAGTACCCTCTAAATCAGTCCCAGATAGGTCCCGTAATTTATGAATCGGGATATCAGTTTTAAAATATTTTAAAATCATCGAAAGGCAAGCAACACCACAATCTTTTTCATCTTGTTGCTGCACAAAAGGAAATGATTTTATCACTTATCTAACACAACTCCTTCTAAAAAATTTTTATAGAAAAATTCTCAATATAGCTTTAATACAGTGAAAATATTGTCTCATAATTCCACAAAAACTTTGAAAACAGTTCTTGAACACTAACTTTTTCATTCCTGAATCAAATTTATTTTGGAAATTTTACTATTCAAGAATAAACTTGATAAGTTTCAGGAAGATTTTTACTGTTAATCAAATACGTATGTTACAGTAGCACCGTAAAAAATATTATTTAAAGAAGCGTGTTTAAACATGCAAAATGTAAAGGAACTAAGTATTGTGGAAATGCACAAACTGTTGGTGGAGGCAATAATGCTTGGGGAAAATTGGGGCAAGTTGTAGGTGGACTTACCACAAGGGCAGTAGGTGGTGCAGGTTTAGGAACAGCAATTTGCGGACCAGCTTGCGGTGTTGTTGGAGGGTTATATGGAGCTGTCGCTGGAGGTGCTGCAGCTGGCTGGGATGCTCGAAAAAAATAAAAAAGGAGAATAAGTATTATGCATATTAAAAACACAAAAACAACATTTATATTATCTTCAGAAGAGTTGAAAAATATTCAAGGTGGGAGTGCCGTGGGAGTTTTAGGCACTACTTTTTCTGGGGCAACAGCAGGAGTAAAACTTTGTTCAGCCGGAGGACCTTATGCAATAGCTGCTTGTGGTGTAGGTGGAGCTTTATTAGGTGCTGGATTCGGCATGTGGACCGGTGCCGTAAACAATTAAAAAATATCAAACCTCAAGATTGGTTTGTGTCGATTACGAACATAGGTATGTTCTTTATCTTTTCAAAAGTTTGGAATGGACAGAACTTTTTACTAAAGCTTCTTGTGCTAGTTTTTATAATTATATTAAATTTTTACCCGTGGTGCTAGTTAATTTTAATATCCTAAAGAATATTTCAAAGTTCTTT
>NZ_BJLL01000044.1:0-22572 GCF_007996925.1 Enterococcus sp. NBRC 3427
TTTTTAATAACCATAAAATCCTATTCCTTCATATCTCCAGCCCATTGGCGTTAGCCAATCTCTTTCTTTCGCACTTAAGGTATAGTGATGGGTACCAGTTTTTTCATTTGGATTGAATAATCGATAGATTGGTTTGGAACCACCAGAATAAAAACTTAGACCTTCATAGCGCCAACCGATTTTTGTTAAGGAGTTGATCTCAGATTGCGCCATTGTGTAATGATGGTCTCCGCTGTAAGGATTGTATAAACGGTAGACAGGCTGTCCACTGTTTGGTGCTTGCCAAGCAATCCCTTCATATTCCCAGCCTACAGTGGGCAGATAATTTTTTTCGCCGGCATTCAATGTATACAAATGCTCTCCTGTATGACGATTATATAAACGATACATTGGAGAAGTTGAAGTTGGTGCTGTATCATACTGCGTCAGATTGTAAGTCTCGATTACATTGTTTAATGTAGCACCATAATTAGGCGCAGTGGCATAACGACCGGTCAACCAAGCTGTAGCATCCTTGTAAGAGTTCGTATTGCTTTTCCATGCACCAGAATAATAATACACGCCCGGCTGGAAAGAAGTCGTCTTCAATACCGTCACATTATCTTGTAATGATTCTTTGTACGAAGGGTATTTTCTAAAAGCAGCATTTACCGTGATCCATTGTCCATTGACATATTCCGAAGTAGGCATCGTAACGGATTGGCCATTATAGCTTCCTTTGATTCCAAATAGATTGTAATTAGGAGCAGAAGCCAAGGCACTGTTCCCCCAGCCGCTTTCAACGATTGCTTGTGCAATCATGACTGATGCGTATAAGTCATTGGCACTTGCCAAGCTTTGTGCAGTGGATGCAATACTATCAATGAATGCTTGTTGAGAATTAGCAGATGAGCGGGCAGAAAAAGCGTAGCCAGTATAGTTTTCGAATTCAGACAAATCTGCTTGATGGGTATGTGTCAATGTTTGTCCATCCGTCAATTGATTCGTGATTTCTTCCGCATTCTCTGGATTTTTCTGAGCTTCTGCTGATGTGCTTTCTTCCGTTTGCGGTTGTTCTGTTGTCCCTGTTGTTGATTCTTCAGTTGAAACCGTATTTTCGGAGACAGCAGCTGACTGCAACGTACTTTCTGTATCGTTTTCAATTCCTATTTCTGAAGAACTCGTTGTCTGAGTTGTGACTGTTCCTGTCGTTTCTTCAGCTAGCACGGTTGTGTTGGCAACTGCTAGATTTCCTAAAAGAATAACGCTAAATAATAAATTCTTTGCTTTCATCTTTTTTCTCCTTTGGATATGAAACTTTTCCTAAATAACAGTGTAACTAAAAAAGTAAAAGTAAGTCAATGTCCATTTTTAAATAACTTTTGTTTTTTGATAAAATTGCTTTTTCTACATAAAAAAAACGTGAATGAAGAACCTTCTTCATTCACGCCTTATTTAGTTAGTTGGTCATTTGAATAACCAATAACAAGTAATTCTCTCTGGATATTATCCGTTATGAATTATACTTCCTGTGTCGTCGGACGGATGATCATGTTGCTGACAGACATCCGGTCTGGCGTTTCTATCGCAAATGCTACAGCAGATGCTATATCTTCAGATGTTAATCCCCATTCTTTTTGCGCTTCATGAAGTTCACGAGCGGCTTTTTTGTCGCTGATCGTTTGATATAATTCAGTTTGAACAGCTCCTGGAGAGATGATTGTAGATTTGATGTTATTTTGTCGCTGTTCTTGACGTAATCCTTCCATGATCGCACGGACAGCAAATTTTGTTCCGCAATAAACGGCGGAATCAGGATAAACAACATGGCCTGCTACAGAATCAGTTGAAATGATATGCCCAGATTTTTGTTTTTCCATGATTGGAAGTACGGCGGAAATCCCGTTTAAAACACCCATGATATTGATATCAAGCATATTTTGCCATTCATCTCGGTGTCCTTCAACTAATGGTGCGGTTGGCATAATCCCTGCATTATTGTACAATACATCGATTCGACCGAATTTTTCCATCGCTAAATCGATAACTGCTTGGACTTGCGCAAAGTCTCTTACATCTGCTGTTTGAATATATAGCTCAGCTTCTGGTAAAGATTCTTTTATTGCTTTTAGGCGATCTTCTCGGCGTGCGGCAATGACTAGTTTAGCCCCTTTTTCTGCTAACAGCTTCGTTGTTGCTTCACCGATTCCGCTTGAAGCGCCCATGATGACAATCACTTTTTCTGATAAATCATTCATTCTATTCTCCTCCTGTTTTGAAAAATCTTTTGCTTGTACTTACTATCTCTTATTTCATCTTACTCTTCAAATAATCCGTTCGACAGGTTTGACGATTTTGGCAGGGATTCCTGCAACGATGGTATTGTCTGGGACATCTTTCGTAACAGTTGCATTCGCTGCAACAATGGCATTCTCGCCAATCGTTACACCTGGCAGAATAGTTGCTCCTGCTCCGATCCAAGCATTTTTCTTGATGTGGATTGGCTTTACTGACAAGCCTCTTCGTTCTGTTGGATCGGTTAGATGGTTTACCGTGATGAGATTGACACGAGGACCAATCAATACGGAATCTTCTAAACAGATACCCCCCAAGTCGACGAACATCGCTTGACGATTGATAAAGACATTTTTCCCTATACTAATATGTTTACCGAAATCTGTATAAAAAGGCAGCAGAACAGTCACCGTATCATCTACTTTGTCACTAATGATTTTTTCTAGCCGTTTGCGGATATCTGCTGGTTCATGGTACCCAGTATTCAGTGCTGCTAAAGGCTCTTCGTTTTCCGCTTGAATCTGATGGATCACTTCAAAAAGTGGATCCGTCACTCGAATCTCTTTATTAACGATTTGTTTTTCGATGGCACTTGTCATTTTGCTCCCTCCTTTTATCCTTACTTTATAACGGACGGCTTACTATGTCTAATATTTATAAAATATACTTAACTATTCATTTTACCTATACTTAGTGATATACTTTTAAAAAACAGGAGGGAAAAAATGGATATTCGTATACTGACGTATTTTTTAGCAGTAGCTAGAGAAAAAAATATCAGCCGAGCAGCAAAATCGCTGCATATCACGCAACCTACTCTCTCAAAACAACTGAAAGATCTAGAAGAAGAACTTGGTGTGACACTTTTCACTCGAGGCTCCCGAGAGATACAGTTGACGGATTCTGGTCGATATCTTTATTCAAAAGGAAAAGAAATCTTGTCATTGGTGGAAAAAACGACGAACAACTTAACAAATGACGAAATCATCTCTGGAGAAATCTACATTGGTGGCGGTGAAACTCAAGCCATCTCTTTCATTTCTGATAGCCTTCATTCGTTGATCAAAGCGCATCCTGATATCCAGTTTCATTTATATAGTGGGAATGCAGATGATATCATGGAGAAATTGGATAGCGGGCTACTCGATTTTGGAGTCGTGATCGAACCGACAAATAAGCAAAAATATCAGGCATTTCGACTACCTGCCCAAGATCGTTGGGGACTTTTGATACATCGGACTCATCCTTTAGCAAAACAAACCGTTATCCATCCACAAGAACTAAAAACTGTTCCTTTGATCATTTCCCGGCAAACGTCAGTGGACAATCAAGTATCTGAATGGCTAGGTTTCAGCATAGATCAGTTATCGATCGTCGGAACATATAACTTATTGTACAATGCTTCTTTAATGGTCGATAACGGGACTTTTGGTGCATTAGCTCTAGATGGGATCATCAATACTTATGGGACGGAAAAAATATTTATCCCACTCGATCCGCCATTACAAGCTTCACTGAATCTCATTTGGAAAAAAGACCAGCCGCTTTCTCCTGCAGCTCGTAAATTTTTAGATGTCCTAACGGAGAAATACAGTTAAGTAGCGTTTCTTTCCTTTGCTTTCAGCTTTTTAACAACGAATAAGATAAGCAAAAGATCCAATAATTAAATAACACAGGTTTCTTAATCTGTTCCTTCATTTTATTTCTGATAATTCCATTAAATTACTATAATTATAAAAAAAGAATTGACAAAACATAACTGTCTATATAAAATGATTACGTTAACAATAATTCGTTTCATGTGACTAGATCATACTAGGCATGAAAAATCTCTGAGGAACATAGTTTCCCTAGGAGGTTTTTCGTGTCTATTTTTGTTTGGCCGCAATCAACGGGTCTAGCAGACATGAAAACCAAATCTTCAAAAAGGGTGCGCGCATGAAAATCAAAAAGATCTTTAATCAAAATGCAGTATTGGTAGATGACGGTGGGCAGGAAAAAGTAGCTATTGGAAAAGGAATTGGATTTGACAGAAAAAGAAATGATTTGATCTTTGATCGTGATATTGAGCGGATATTCGTCATGGAGCCAGAAGGACAAATCAAATTGCAAAATCTACTCAATCAGATCGATGAACGCTTTTTGTTTGCAGCAGAAACAATCATCGATCATGCGGAAACTGTCTTGATGGAGAAACTGAATGAACATGTGTTGATCGCTTTGACCGACCACATTGCTTTTTCTGCGGAGAATATCAATAACGGTATCGTCATCCGCAACAAGCTTTTGAGAGAAATCGAAGTGCTTTACAGTGATGAATTCAGTATTGCTCAATGGGCAGTAGAATATCTGACAAAAGAGCTTGGGATTCCATACACTTATGACGAAGCAGGATATATCGCAATCCATATCCACAGCGGACGAAGCGGTCGAAATAATAACCATCGCAGTATCCGTGAAGTGACGATTGTATCTGATATCATCCATTTAGTGGAATCAGAATTGGAAACAGATATCCATTCAGAACCATTTTCACTGAATTATTCAAGACTGGTGAATCATTTACGACTGCTTCTACAACGAACCCATGCACAACAATATGCTGTCTTAGATACGGAAATCGTAGAAATGGTCAAACGAAAATACCCAGAAAGCTATAAGATTTCTAAAAAAATCCGTGTGTTGCTGACCAAAGAATACCAGCTCGCGATCACGAAAGAAGAACTGGGTTACTTGGCCATCCATATCGAGCGTTTAAGAAGCGCAATCGTACAAACAAATGTTAACAATCATGAGGAGGAAAAAAATTGAAAGCATATCTACAACGAATGGGACGTTCCCTTCAACTCCCAGTTGCGGTCTTACCTGCTGCTGCTTTGCTAGTAGGGATCGGGAACTGGTGGGCATCTTATAGTAACGACATTGTCGCTCATTTTTTACAAGCTGGCGGTAACGCAGTTTTAGGTCAATTGCCTTTGCTGTTTGCTGTTGGGTTAGCACTAGGGATGTCAGTGGACAAATCAGGTGCTGCTGCCTTGGCAGGGTTGGTTGCATTTGAAGTTCCAGTAAATGTTTTAAAAACTGATTCAGTAGCCACTTTATTGAATATCAAACCAGAATCAGTTGATCCATCTTTTGCTCAGATCAGTAACGTATTTATTGGTATTATTGCCGGATTGATTGCGGCAGCTCTTTATAATCGTTTCCACGAAGCAAAATTACCGATGGCTTTATCTTTCTTTAGCGGTAAGCGTTTAGTGCCAATCTTGGCTGCCTTCGTCATGCTGCTGATCAGTGCAGTGCTACTGCTCGTATGGCCTCCGGTTTACTCTGCTTTAGTTTCTTTTGCTAAATTCATTTTGAGTTTAGGCTGGGTTGGTGCAGGTCTTTATGGCTTCTTCAACCGTTTACTGATCCCTACAGGATTGCATCAAGCAATGAACTCCGTGTTCTGGTTTGACGTAGCTGGAATCAATGATATCGGTAAATTCTTGGCTTCTGAAGGAACAAAAGGCGTAACAGGAATGTATCAAGCTGGATTTTTCCCAATCATGATGTTCGGGCTTCCAGCAGGAGCATATGCTATTTACAGAAATGCCCGTCCAGAAAACAAAGCAAAAACAGCTTCATTGATGTTAGCAGCAGCTTTTGCTTCATTCTTTACTGGTGTAACAGAACCACTTGAATTCTCATTTATGTTCGTTGCTTGGCCATTATATGTCTTGCATGCCATTTTCACTGGGATTTCTTTAGCAGTGAGTGCATTCTTCCATTGGACCGCAGGATTTGCCTTTAGTGCCGGATTTGTCGATTACTTCCTATCTTTGAAAAATCCGATTGCGAATCAGCCATTGATGTTGATCGTCCAAGGGTTAGTAACAGCAGTAATTTACTATTTTGGTTTTAACTTTGCTATCAAAAAATTCCATCTGATGACTCCTGGCCGCGAGGAAGCAGATCTTTCAGATGACGATACTGCAACGACTAATTCAGACAATAAATATGCTGCACAAGCAAACAAAATCTACGCTGCATTAGGCGGAGCTGATAATGTAACTTCAATCGACAACTGTACTACACGTCTTCGTTTGCAAGTCAAAGATACAGGCCTGATCGATCAAAACAAAATCAAAGCCACTGGCGTACCTGGAATGAAAATCATTGATGGGAAAAATGCGCAAGTCATCGTAGGTACAGAAGTACAATTCGTTGCAGATGAGATGGCAAAATTACATGGTGGCGCTGCAGCAAGACCTGCACAAACAAACACCGTGGTTAAAACAGAAACATTTGCCGGCGGAACGATCGAACAAGATATTTACGCTATCGCAAATGGGAAACTGATTCCAATCACTGAAGTTTCAGATGATGTATTTGCGGAAAAAATGATGGGTGACGGCTATGCTGTATTACCAGAAAATGGAGAAATCTTCTCTCCAATCGCTGGTACGATCACAAACATTTTCCCAACGAAACATGCTGTCGGAATCCAAACAGATGCTGGTATCGAAGTCTTGCTTCATATGGGCATCAACACTGTTGACTTAAAAGGTGAACCATTCACTTTATATGTACAAGAAGGTCAAAAAGTCGCAAGAGGTCAATTGATTGCTTTAGTTGATCTTGCTGCTATTCAATCTGCAGGCAAAAACACGGATATGGTCGTTGTATTCACAAATGGCGACAAAGTCCAAAGCTTAGAAATCGAACCCGCACGTGATGTAAAAGCAAATGATAAAATCGGCTCTGTTTCCAACAAAGCCTGAGCCATCGTCTTCCCCAGACTTTTTTATCGATAAACAAACAGGAGCTGAGACAAAAATCTTGTCTCAGCTCCTTTTTCCGAATAAAAACGGCGTTCTCCTGCCTACTCCGCGGTAATAAGTCCAGCCAAACGAAACATATGAAGCGCTATTTTTTATTTGACTCTTCTTATTACTTGATGCAGAACAGCTTTTTTACAACCTCTGGTAAACGGTGTTCAAAACCAGTTTATCGGTATGAAGTCAAATTTATGCAAAAATGTGGAAAGCCATTTTCACAAAATTTTTCTTCATACTCAAAACTAAGCGGCTTTTTCACAACCTCTTTATACATTATTCCTGATCCAGTATTTCTTTCAATGCTGCTTCAAGAGAGACTAATGGTTTTTCCAAAACTTTTTCTAAATCATCAGAGGAAATAGCTAACTGATCCTTTTTGATATCATGTTGGATCGCTAAAAACATGTCAGCTGCTGCTTGAGGGAATCCGGCTTCTTTTAGATTTTCGACAAACGCTGCATCACTTGCTTCAACAATTTCTAACTCTTTACCTGTCGCACGCTCTAATGCCTTGGCTAATTCTTCATAGTCAGTTAGATGGCCGGATAATTCTAAGATTTCTGGGGAGTCATTCTCTACTAGTACTTTTGCTGCGGCTTCTGCATATTCCCGTTTCAATGCCCAACCTGTTTTTCCATTTCCTGCAGCATAAACGAATTGACCAGTTGTTAAAGCTTGCCCAATGATAGGTAATTCATTCTCTACATACCAATTGTTCCGTAAAAATGTATGGGGAATACCTGAATCCTTAATTGTTTTTTCAGTGAATTGGTGATCTGGCGCTAATACACTGATTGAGTGATCGGCATCTGCAAAACTTGTATAAGCGATATAAGATACCCCAGCTGCTTGCGCTGCTTTCACTACATTCTCATGTTCGGCTTGGCGATTTCCTGGAACGCCAGAGACAAAAAGCAATCGATCTATTCCTTTCAACGCTTCTTTCATTGAATCTAAATCATCATAATCACCAATACGTATGTTAAATCCAGCTTCTTTCAGTGCTTCTCCTTTTTCTTCACTACGTACTAGTGCATAGATTTCATTTTGTGGAACCATCTTTTTTAAAAATTCCAGCGCATAACCACCAAAACCTCCAGTTGCTCCTGTTACTAAATAATGCATATTTCCCACTCCTTATTCTTTTTATTTGTTAAGATTTACAGCTGTACATTTATAAATTACACCTTTATCATAAAGAGTGTGGTAAGATAAGTCAAGCAAAAAAAATGAAAGGATGTCAACTGATGAAGTATTCTCTGCAATTTAGTGATGCAATCCATGTACTTGCCTATATTGAAATGTTTCAAGATACCCGATTGCTTTCTAGTGAGATGATTGCCAGCAGTATCGAAACAAATGCAGCCAATGTACGTAAAATCATGAGTCAGCTCAAAAAATCCGGCTTGATCCTTACAAAAACCGGAAAACCGCAACCTTCCCTTGCCAAAAGACCAGATCAGATTTCTTTACTAGATGTCTATCGTAGCATTGAAGGTAATACACAGCTTATCCAAGTCGATCCAAAAACAAACCCAAATTGCGTCGTTGGTGCAAATATCCAAGAAGCTTTAGAAGAAAGCTACGCTCGGCTGCAGAAAAAAGCAGAAGAAGAAATGGCTAAGATCACACTTGATAGTTTGATACATAAAATAGCCGTTTTGGAAAAAGAAAAAAGACCAGAAAACATAGGCCTCGTAGAGAGATTTTTATAATTCTCTCTACTGGGCCTGCATTTTTCTGATCGGAATCGTCTACATAAATTCTTTTATTCTCCGGGAGACAAAAGCCTTGTCATGCCTCTTTTTTCTCTCTAATATTCAGGTCAAAGCGCTGAAGTCATGACGTCTTGATAAACGGTGTTCAAGTAGCTGACCCTCGGCATTAGTTCTGAAAAATACAAAATATGGAAAGCTATTTTCCATTTTTCCTCTCTAATGCTCAGGTCAAAGCGCTACTTTCACGACCTCTATATTATCATGGTTTGTTGACTACCGGTATCCAGATTTCTCCAATGTATTTCCCATCGATAACACCCATTTCGACGACAGCATTCGGACCACCAACATAGGCGTAATCTTCTACTTCTCTTAAAACATGTCCAAAGGCCGTATTCGTCAAATCGTTCCTTAGTTCTTCAGGTGACTCAGATGAAGCGCTTACAACGAGATACATTCCTTTTGGAAATGGGATGATTCTCGTAGTGTTAGGAACATCCTGGCTCGTTTGAACACCGACATAGTACATCATTTTTCCATCATAGGGTTCGTTGACTGTAAAGAAATAATGATTTTCAGCAGCTTGTTTCAAGGTGTCTATTGTTCCGTCACTGATGACTTTTTGCTCAAAGGCTTGCTTCTCTGCTGCCAAACCGACAAAATCTGTATTGCTACTTTTCAATTCCACACCAATACCTGTCACTGCAAACTCTGGTTTTTCTTCAATCTTATACTTTGCCATTTCTCCCACCCTTTCTATTATGTTAAGTTTATCTTACGTAAAATTAAAGGGAATTGACAAAGTTACGTTCTTTTTCATAGAGGTGCTTTTATTTTTTTACTATTTCTTTAATTTTACTGCAATCCAAATCTCACTGTAAACATGACTGAAATCCTCTCCCCATTTTGTAAAAGAGATCTCGGGAGCTTCTACTAACTCATAATCTGAAGAAGGAAGCCATTCTGCATAGATTTTCCCCCAAGTGTCTTGTAAAGTTTGGGGAAATGGTCCTTTATTAGGAAAAATGGCCCAAGTGTGTTCTTCTATAGCAAGCATTTCTAAATCAGCGTACGGATTTTCTTTTGTCGTAGCAAAGCCGATCATGTGCATTAAACTACCCTTTTCTTCTAAGCGGTCTGCATCAAATCCATAAGAAACGTTGATTACTTGATGTGGATATAAATCTCCTAACTTATGCATCTCTTCCCTTTGAGTCTCCGTGATCGTCTGCGCTAACTTTTGTATTTCTTGATTGACTCCTTCAAATTGGACAGGGACTTTTTTCGCCACACCTGCCACATAAAACTGTTCTTTCTTTTCGATACGAAATTCCATCGATTTTCCTCCTCTGACATCAATAAAAAATGTCAAGCGTGGAAAAGATTTTTGTATGCCATATCTGCTGATTTCTGAAGGCAGATAACCTGACCAATCACGAAAAGCTCTTGAAAAACTCTCGACTGTTTCATATCCATATCTAAACGCCGTTTCTGTTACTTTTTCCCCACCTAGAAGATCGCGATTAGCCAAAGCCAATCTACGGTTTTTGATATAGTCCATCAGAGACATCCCTGCAATAAACGTAAAGATGCGCTTTAACTGATATTCAGAGATTCCTGTATTTTCGGCTATTTTTTTATAGGTAAGACTTTCTGTCAAATGTTCTTCGATGTAATCAATCAATTGGTTCAGATCTTTAAGCATGTTTATCTTCCTCCTTGCTTGCCTTTTTATCATATTATCAAAGAAAGTCAATTACTTGATGAATCAGGAACCAATTTAGTCGGGTAGAGAAAAATTTGTATGGATTTAAAGAAAATTCTCAAGCAGCGTTTTGTAACGGATAATTGGTAGTATCTGCCTACTTATGTTTTACCTTTAGAAAAAATGAATTTTGGGGAAGACACATTCTAAGTTAACAAAGAAGGAAAAATAGCTTTTACCCCCTTCGTTAAACCGCTTACTATCTACTGTACAAAGCAAGCGGCTATTCGGACGGTTGATACGAACGCTGCTTGAACCTTTCTTTGCGTTACATCATACCTCTTTTATCAATTGGAACAATTATTTATTTCCAACAAAATTCCTTCATTTTTGCCAGGTAAATAAAAAAACAAAAAGTTCCATCTTTAAAATACGCTATTTTTTACTTTTTCTCTCATTCTCTAAGAAAAGGAACGCAGAATTAATTTTTGACAATTCGAGAAAAAGTTGCTTCACAGATATGGTAAAATCAGCTACTTTTTTCTTTAACGATTCTTTATACTAAATATAAACAAGTGTTTCATGAAAGGAGAACTATATGAATAATTGGCTTGAGCTTTTTCCTGAAAACATTTTGGAACGCGGGTATAGCTATCATCTGCACGGGTTTGTCAGTCATTTGAACTATACGAGCAAACACTTGACCGCAACAGTTTCTGGCACGGAAGATTATAAGGTAGTGATCACCTGGGATGAAAAGACGAATATGACTTGCGATTGTCTATATGCCATAGAAGGAAAAAACTGCAAGCACATGGCGGCTGTCTTATTCGCTTACGAAGAACGTCCAATAAAAAAATCCAACTACCCGCTTTCCGAACTCTCTTCCCTTGTTTCTTCCGCTAGTTCCTCTCTTGTACGGGAACTTTTAACAGAGATTCTTATAGAACATCCGCAATTTATCGAACGCTTCAAAGAGAAGATCCCGCTCCATGCAGTAAACTACACAGATAAATTAGCAACGATCATCCACAAATACGATCATCCTATCGGAAAAAACAAAAACAGGAAAACAGCGAAGTTCATCATGGAGATGCGAAAGTTCATTCAAGAAGCTGTTGAGTCGCTTATACAGCAAAATGCCTATCTTTCCGCATTCGAATTGATCAATGAAGTGATTGCTACTCTTGAAACATGCTATTTGGAGCCTGCGGACGAACGATCACTTCTTCTGATAGAGGATTGTTATTATTTATGGAAAGAATTATTAGCAGAAGCACCCCGTGCAGAAAAAAGACAAATGTTCTCTTGGTTCGTCTGCCAAGTCGATCATACTGACGCCTCTTATTCAAAAAACTACTCCATAAAAATCCTGAAAGAAGAATTTCAGGAAAAAGAGTTTTCTAGCCAAAAGAAAAAAATAACCAAAAAACGAAAAAAATCTGTAAAAAAAGGCGAGCCCCATAAAAAAGGACAAACACACACGGACAAGCAGTCTAAATCCATCAAAAAAACAACTGGTTCTACTTTAAAAAATACGGATGATACAAGTAAAATAGAAAATTTGAAAAAACGTTTATTAGCATCTGACAGTATCCACTTCCCTACATTGGAAAAACTAAAAAACGCATGCCCACCTGAAACGTGGCCGATCATACGCAATGAACTGTTTTCAGCTCTTAAATATCATAAAAATGTGGATCGCTTTTATGCAGCAGAAGGTTGTTATGATTTATTGTGGGATTATGTAAAAAGCACAGACAGCTTGATCATGGTCGACCGGCACTTTGATATCTTGAAAAACTATTGTCCTAAACAGTTATTACAAAAATATGAATTTGAATTACGTCAAAACGTAGCTAATTTTGCGACAAAATTGGAATACCAAAAACTTGGCAACCAAATAGAAAAAATGGCTAGCTTGCCAAACGGACTTGTGACAGCTAAATTGTTGACCAAAGAACTTCGAGAAAAATATCCGCGCAGAAAAGCATTGACTGCTGAGATGAAAAGAATCGAACCAAGGTTGAAATAAAGAAAATGGAAGAGGCTGTGACAGAAGTGGTCAGATTCAAGAAATAAGAAGAAGAGGCTGTGACCAAACTTTTGTCACAGCCCTTCTGTTTTATAATTTATAAGTTATGACAGATTTCCTTCGTTGCTGGATAGATTTTTCGGTATTGTTGATAGATTTTACGATACTTTTCTACATTTTGTGAGAGAGGTTCCACTGCATCTGTATATTGGATAAAAAACTGGCAACAGCTTTCAGGTGTATCGAACCACCCTAATCCTAGTGCAGCAATCATTGTTGCGCCTAATGCAGGTCCTTCCTCCGCACTTAAACAATAGATCGTTGCATCGAAAATATCAGCTTGGATTTGTAGCCATGCAAGATTTTTCGCGCCTCCTCCCACCGAAACAATACGTGTAAATCTGCGACCCGCTAGTTCTTCCATCAACTGTTGCGAATCTTTCAATGAAAAGGTGATCCCTTCCAACACCGCTCGGGTAAAATGGCTAAGTGTATGTCGAATATCCATACCAATGAAACTCCCCCGTATCTGGCTATCGGCGTACGGTGTTCGTTCTCCTTAGAGATAGGGTGTGAACAATAATCCATTTGATCCTGGCTCGATCTTTTCGATTCCTTGCAGCAGTTCGTCAAAAGAAAGTCCTTTGGCAAAAGTTTTTTTGAACCAATTGAGACTGTGTCCCGCAGCTAACGTCACTCCCATAGAATAGTAAGCATCATTTATTGCATGATGGAATAAGTGAAGTTTGCCTTCATAAGACTTTTGGTTATTTTTCTCATAAGACAAAAATACTCCTGAGGTTCCAATACTGACCATAGCTGCGCCATCTTGGATGATCCCAGCACCTAAAGCAGCACATGCATTGTCTGCTCCGCCAGCAAATACCTTTACTTCTTTGTGAAAACCAAATTGTTCTGCTAGTTCTTTGCGTACCGATCCAATGCAAGTAGTAGAAGATACAAGCGGAGGCAGTATTTTAGGAGAGATATGGAAAGTCTGTAAGAGCTCCTCAGACCATGTTTTTCTTTCCATATCAAGTAATAACGTACCTGCAGCATCTGAATAATCCATCTGCTGGTTTCCTGTCAGCCAAAATCCAAGGTAATCTTTCGGCAATAAAACATGACGAACATTTGCCCATAATTCCGGCTCATTTTCTTGAAGCCATAGCATTTTAGGTAACGTAAAACCTTCTAATGCGCGATTATTGGTAATCTCAAGTAATCGATCACCAAAGTTTTCCATTATTTCTTCACATTCTTGGGTTGTACGCACATCATTCCATAAAATCGCATTTCTTAACGGTTGGTTCGCTTCATCTAGTACGACTAAACTGTGCATTTGACCAGAAAAACTGATTCCTTCTAATTTTTGAGTAAAATCAGGTACTTTTTCAGCTAGTTCTTCGATCACTTGACCACAAGCTTGGATCCAGTCTTTGGGATCTTGTTCACTAAATCCAGCTTCTGGTTGTAGTAACGGATAGTCTTCGCTCGCCGCACCTTGGATCCTCCCATTCCTATCCATTACTAATCCCTTCAATGAACTAGTTCCTAGATCAATACCTAAAATATACATTTAACCACCTGCCTTGTTTTTATTATCCTATCGAAAACGATTGCTGACAATGTCCGTTTTCCCTATTCTTTGATCCCACCTGCAGTCACGCCACCTATGATGTACTTCGATAAAAACAGATAAATCAGCAGAAGCGGTGCGATACTGAGAGAAATCCCTAGATACATACTGCCGAATTCTGTACGATAGACATCGGTTTTTAACAGCTGGATCAACATCGGCAAGGTAAATTTGTCAGTATCGTTGATCAAGATCAGCGGCATCAAAAAATTGTTCCAAGTAGTCACGAATGAAAATATAGCCATCGTCGCTAATCCCGGTTTCATCAAAGGAAGCATCACTTTATGGAAAATCTTCAGCTCTCCTGCACCATCTAAACGCGCTGAATCTGCCAAATCGGAATGATAGACAGTCTCCAGATATTGTTTCAAAAAGAAGACAGTCGTAGGCGATGCAATCGCTGGAAAGATCAATGGAATATAGCTATTCAGCAAATCCAACCGATTCATAAATTGATAAAAACCAATCATGCTGATCTGCTGAGGAATCATGATCAATCCAAGAATAACGGCAAAAGCAAGTCTTTTTCCTTTGAAGCGGTAAGCAATCAATCCATACGCAGTCAAGGCAGAGAAATAAACATTCAATAACGTAGCACCAGCTGAGATCACCAAACTATTTTGGAATCCGTTGAACACATCGAATCCTTTATTCCTCAAAACATGCCAATTCGCTGCTAACTGTGTTCCTGGAAGTAAGGATAGCCCTTGTTGTATTTGCTCTGCTGAACGTGTGGAATTTACCAGAACGACCCAAAAGGGAAAAATACTCAAAAACGTAAGTAACAACATGAATCCATAAATCAGCAGACGTTGCAACCGATAGTGTTTATCCATTTCTTCCCCTCACTTTGCTCTTTTCTTGGAAAAACCGGAAAAGCAATGTACTCAAAAGAATCGACATCCCTAACAAAATGACTGAAGCTGTCGCAGCAATCTGAAAATTCCGACTACCAGTAAATGCTTGTTTGTAGATGAACATCGTAATCGTGTTGACACTATTGTCAGGATTTCCGTTAGTCAATAAAAACGGGATATCGAACATCTGCAGACCCCCGATCAATGACGTCACTAAAGTATACAGCATGATAGGTTTCAATAACGGCAACGTGATCTTTCGAAAAATCTGAGCATCACTTGCGCCATCAACCATGGCAGATTCGAAAAGCGACTGATCGATACTTAATATCCCTGAAACAAGTACAATCGTTGTCTGCCCATACCACATCCAAAACTGAATAAAAGAGACAATCAAGCGTGTACTTGCCACACTTCGGAAAAAATCAAACGGTCGCTCCAACACACCTAAATGAGTCAGGACCAAATTCATCGGCCCCATCGGAAAGCTGAACAATGCAAAAAATAGAACGGCTACAGACGCTGCTGTAATAATGTTTGGCAAATAGAAAATGATTTTAAAGAAACCTGTCCCCTTCAACTTCAATTTGAGATTTGTAAACCAAGCAGCCAAAAGAAGCGCCAACGTAATCTGAGGGACAAAATTCACACCCCAAAGAATCAATGTGTTTCTGATTGATTGAAGGAACAATGCATTGTTCAAAAGATTGACATAGTTTTCGAAACCGACGATCGAGGCTTCTGTATTCCATCCTTTCAAATCTGTGAAGCTTAAAAAAATAGTATAGAAAATCGGATAAAGCTGAAATACTAGAAATGCTAAGAAAAATGGGGCAATGAATAATAAACCATAACGATTGTAGCGCTCAAATCTAGCTTTTTTCACTCGAATCTCCTTTCTTGTACCTTTTAGACAACTGTCCCAGCTAATCGATTTCTAAATCAGGATAAGCATTTGCTACGGCCTCTTTGAAATTTTGGATAGCCGATTCTTTGTCCGTCTCTCCTTTAGAATAAGGTGTCAAGCAATGGTCGATAAACAACGTTTCGATTGTTTGATCATATTCAGTTAGAATTTTTGCATTGATTGACTCGACCATTTCAGAAAATTCATCATAATGGTTTTGCCCGCCCAGAAAGTCTTCTTGGTAAGACGATTTGATTGCTTCTACTACCCGTTCATTCGATACGAAGTCTCCCGTATCTTTTGCCCATTGTTCCAAAAATTCTGGGTCAGTAGTTAGATATTGGATCAGCGCTGCTGCTTCTTCTTTCATTTCTGAAGTGTCCGTGGCACCGATCCATGTACCACCCCAAAACCAAGAAGAAGGTCCTTGGATCATCCGCCAATCCCCTTCTGTTGTTCTAGAGCCGTCTGCCGAAGCAGCATTTTGTTTCAACCAATAATGTAATCCCCATGTAGGCAGACTATATCCAAAGTCTGTCTCGCCATTCATTCCAGCAAACCATGCTTCTGATTGACCTTCTGTATCTTTCGTCAAATCTTCTTCAACAAATCGCCGTGAAATATCCATTAATTCATGAAGTTTATCATCGATGATTAGCTTTTCATCTTCCACCCATCCTGATTCCCGCATGCCAAAAAATGGTTTTGCTAAGTCTTGGACACTGGAGATCATCTGGACAGTCCCACCACTGTTTTCTTTGACTTCTTTTGCCACTTCATAAAATTTCTCGTAATCAGCTATTTGCTCTTGCATCTGGTCTGCATCTGTAATCCCTAAAAGTGATTCTGCTAGAGAAGCACGATAATAAAATCCGCCAGGCGCTGCTTGCCAAGCTAAAGCATGCAAAGTCCCTTCTCTGCTAGTTCCGACATCCTTGACATATAAGTAGGTATCACTTGCCGCTTCTTCCAGACCGTATTCTCCTAGATCAGCCATCAATCCTGATTCGACATATTTCTTTACGAACGCAGATTCTAAGGCAATGACATCAGGCGCATTTCTTGTTCCTAACACTGGATCTAATTTTGTCTCAAATTGATCAGAAGGGATCTCTACGATCTTTATCTCGTAATCCAAAGATTCATGAGCTGGCAAATAATATTCATTGATCATCGTCGAAAGTTCGTCTGTGAACGTCCACACAGTCAATTCTAAATTGTCTTCTGAAGAACGTTCAGAGCTCGTTCCGCAAGCAGTTAGTGCGCCTATCAGACTGACTCCTAATAGAGCAACACTCAGCTTCTTCCATTGTTTCATGGCTTCCCTCCTTTTTCTTCATACGAAAAGAAATCAAAATCTGCAGCCAGTCTTGTGCCGGAAGTATCGATGGCAAACATACCGACAAATGCTCCCGTGAAAAATCCTTCTTGGGTTTCAGCAGTATAATCATCGGAAAGTTTTAAGCTATCAAAAGTATGACCAACGTCTATCCATACTTTCCCGTCGAATGAATAAGAATAACGATATGTCTCATAAGAAACTATAGTTTTTAAATATATAGCGCTTACATTATCGGGTGTGGGGATGATTCCGACTGGTTCACATAATTGTCCATTGTCACAATCTAAAAGAGCGATGACCCGTCCCTTCTCTTCATCATGTGTGAGATGGATGCTTGACCAGTTCTTAGTATTGTAATAATTCGTCATTCCTGCTAGTTGCATAAAATTCTCAGGTGAACATTCTACTTTCGTCACGGCTTCAAATGAAAAATGCTGCCATCGTCTAGCAACTAAAGATTTGGTGAACAGCGAATGGAATGATTCTCGACCAAACAGTCTCAAATAACCTTTTCGCTCAGTCAAACTACCGATTTCTTCAGTAAAGGGAATCCTTAATGTTTGAAAATGCAGAGGGAGCTTTTCTTGATCGAATGTTTCTTTGATAGGTGTTTTTTCCCACATCTGTTCTGGTATGGACGGGCTTTCCACTCTATTTTTTGGAAAATTCCCTCCAGTTATATACGGCCATCCCCCTTTCCACTCTATTTTTTGGATCGCAGTTTCCCTTCCTAAGGGGCAATACCTTCTGTTTTCTAAAAGCGGTGTTTCTTTGTATTTTAGTGGTCTAGCTGTCAAATGGACAAAATACCATTCATCTGTATGTGTATGAACGAACGACCCATGACCTGCTTTTTGCAAAGGCAGTTCAGGATATGACCAAGAAGTAATCAACGGATTCTCTGGATGGATTTCGTACGGACCCTCGATTTTCTTTGATCGGGCAATGGTTGCCGCATGTTCATACTTCGTTCCACCTTCTGCAGTCAGCAAATAGTAATAGCCGTTGATTTTATAAAGATGAGGTGCTTCTGTCAATTTTCGATTCGTCCCTTTAAAGATGATCTTTGATGGACCAATCAATTTTCTTTCTTCTGGTGAATATTCTTGAAGGGCGATTCCATAGAAAGAATGACGAGTAGGACGATAATCCCAAACCATATTGACCAAGTACTTTTTCCCATCTTCCTCATGGAACAAGGAAGGATCGAATCCTGAGCTATTTAAATAGATTGGATCTGTCCATTTTCCATCGATGGTATCACATGTAATCAAATAATTGTTCACGTCTTTCCAACTACCACTCAATTCTTTGACATCGGAATAGATCAGCCAGAATTTCCCATCGTGATAACTCAAAGCAGGAGCCCAGACACCTCCAGAATCCGGGTTCCCTAACATATTCAGCTGACTTGTTCGGTTGACAGGCGTACTTACCAAGTGCCAATGTTTTAAATCCATTGAATGATAGATCATGACACCTGGGAACCATTCAAAAGTAGAAACAGCTATATAATAATCTTTCCCAACACGACAAACACTAGGATCTGGATGGAATCCAGTTAAAATCGGGTTATTTATCATAAAGAATTCCTTTCTATACTAGATAATCGTTCAAACGCGACTTGATCCATTCTAAGTGACTTGATTCATTCTTTATTTGGTCATGTGCTAAAGCATACTCCGTCAGTGTTTCAAGATTTTCCTGATCCATGACGATCCGTTCTCCCACACCTGATTTATAGCTTGCATAACGTTTTTCTTTGATTGTTTCGAAAAACTCCTCTTCTATCAATCGGGCGGCAGCTTTCAACCCTCGTGCAAAGGTATCCATTCCAGCAATATGCGCAAGTAATAGATCTTCCATCTCAAAGGAAGAACGTCGTACTTTCGAATCGAAGTTGATTCCTCCTGGTGCGATCCCGCCATTTTTCAAAATTTCGTACATGGCTAGCGTCGTGTCATAAATATTGGTTGGAAATTCATCTGTATCCCACCCTAGAAGAAGATCCCCTTGATTGGCATCGATTGATCCCAAAGCATCATAGCATCGGGCAACAGTCAATTCATGTTCAAAGGTGTGACCTGCCAAAGTCGCATGATTTGCTTCAAGATTGAGTTTGAAGTCTCCTGATAAATCATATTTCTGGATAAATGCCATTGTCGTAGCAGCGTCAAAGTCATATTGATGTTTCGAAGGTTCTTTGGGCTTAGGTTCGATCAAAAATTGCGGTTTATGCTCGATTTTTTCACCATATGCCACTGCCATTTTGAATAACCGTGCAATATTGTCCTGTTCAAATCTCATATCCGTATTCAATAAGGATTCATATCCTTCTCGTCCGCCCCAGAAGACGTAGTTCTTTCCATTTAACTTTTTACTGACATCTAATCCTTTCTTTACTTGAGCTGCAGCATAGGCAAAAACTTCTGCATTGCTTGACGAAGCTGCTCCATGGACAAAACGCGGATGTGAAAATAAATTGGCGGTATTCCAAAGCAACTTGATCCCAGTCTGTTCCATTTTTTCTTTGATCAAATCTGTGATGGCATCTATGTTTTGGAAAAATTCTTCTAAAGAATCCCCAGCTGGAGCAATGTCTACATCATGGAAACAAAAATATTCGATATGCAATTTTTCAAGAAGTTCAAAAAATGCTTCTACTCGGTTTTTCGCTGTTTCTAATGGATTCTCACCTTCCCAAGAGCGAATATTCACAGGGTAGCCGAATGGATCAGATCCGTCTTGCGTCATCGTATGCCAGTAAGCAGCTGCAAATCGTAAATGTTCTTTCATTGGTTTCCCCAAGATTTCTTGTCCAGGATCATAATGGCGATAAGCAAATGGATTTTCTGTTCTTGGCCCTTCATACTTTACTTCTTTGATCATTGGAAAATAACTCATCTTGTTCCTCCTTGTTTTTAGTTGATTAGTACACTAAACTAATTTACAATTGCATCATAAGCGACTTTCTTTATCTTTGTCAAGCGCTTTCAAAAAATTCATTTGTCATTTAATTGATTCTAGTTTTATAACAAATGTTTCATTGTCGAATGGAATAAGACACGCTATACTTTAACATATAACGTTGGTTTTACTAGCAGAAGACCAAGAAAGGAACTTCTATGATCTCAAGTAAATACACGATTCGCGAATTGAACCAAGCAACGCTTTTAAAAACGATTATTGACAAAAAAGAAGTATTTCGCGCAGAATTAGCCGCTGCAACAGGGTTGAACAAAGCATCTGTGTCAGATATCACTAAAAAACTTCTAGATGATCAGCTGATTGTTGAAACCCGTGTCGGAGATGCCTCCACTGCTGGAGGAAGAAAGCCGATCATGTTGACTTTCAATCCCCAATCTGCCACAGCTCTTTCTTTTGATATTGGCTATAATTATTTAGAAGGAATGCTTTCTTATATCGACGGCACTGTCCTCTCTTCGATCTCTAAGCGTCGGATCTCGATTGATGCTACAAACGTGTTCGATCACATTCAAGAGTCAATCCATCAATTGATAAAAGACTTGCCAGAAACGCCACATGGAATTGTCGGGATGACGATCGGTATACACGGCGTAGTTTTCGAAGACCACCCAATTTTTACGCCCTATTATGATCTGCACAAAATCGATTTACAAAAAGAATTAGCTGATCATTATGACTTTCCTGTTTACCTACATAACGAAGCAAACTTGGCTGCTTTGGGAGAATATACCTTCTCTTCCCATTATCAAAACCTTGTAAGTATTAGTATACACAGTGGTATTGGCTGCGGGATCGTGGCATCTGGGAAATTGCAAGTCGGTAAACATGGAAAGGCTGGGGAACTTGGTCACTCGATTTTATACCCTGATGGTCGGCCTTGTCCTTGTGGGAATTCAGGATGCTTGGAACAATATGCTTCCAGCAAAGCGGTTTATGAAGAATTCGCCCAGTTAAAAGGGTTAGAATATGTCAACTCAGATATCTTGACTGATTATGTCAAAAAGGGAGACACAGATGCCACAGCTCTACTCAAGAAAAATGCTGCCCTGTTAGGCATCGGGATCAATAATATCATCATGATGTATGATCCAGATGTGATCGTCATCAACAGTAAGCTTTACGAAAAAAATCCGCAAATGATCGAACAAATCCATGCGAACTTGACAAGCCAGTTTACGAAAGACATTTTGGTACGCAACACCCGATTGAAAGGCAATGCGATTTTATACGGTGCCTTGGCAGTCACTGCTCAGCACTTCTTGAACATTCGGAAGTTGAAGTTGGGAAAAGAAAAATAACTTTTCTAAAATCAAAAAAAGGCAGCCTTACTTTAATGAGGACTGACCTTTTTTTGATTGAATGTTATTTTTCTATTAATCAATTAGCTATCTCCTAATTCCTCATCGAATGGCATTCTTTTACCTGCCAAATGATCATAATGGATGTTCTCGCGGTATAATTGTTTTTCATTTGAACAGCTAGTAATTTGTTCTAATGTTTGAAGTCCTACTTTGTACTTCTAAAAAGAGGAAATCTTCCTCTTTTTAGAAAGAATTGCAGTACTGTTTTCTTTAAACCATTTTGCAAAACAATTAGAATCCAAAAGTTTCAGTCGCCTGGCTTTCTTTTTTTGCAGAAGAATCAAGTTCGTTTTTCCATTCTTGGTATA
The DNA here is from genome assembly GCF_007996925.1 of Enterococcus sp. NBRC 3427. Classification (NCBI taxonomy): domain Bacteria; kingdom Bacillati; phylum Bacillota; class Bacilli; order Lactobacillales; family Enterococcaceae; genus Enterococcus; species Enterococcus sp. NBRC 3427. The sequence continues at coordinate 21,958 of NZ_BJLL01000044.1, forward strand.
TCTCTAAAAATCGTTCCTCTTCTTCATCCGAATATCCTTTGAATACTACTTTATCGATGTTTTCATGATTAAAGAAAATAGTCGTTTCTGGATTCAAGCCCGTTGGATATAAGACAGCCATATAATCTGCAAACGTATCTTTTCCAGTCACTTGATCTGTGTATACCACACCTCGCCCTACTACTACTAATTTCTGTAATCCTTCTTCCAATAACACGATGCTTCCTAATGGTAATAATTCTTGTTTTTCAGTCATTTATTTTCTCCTCTTTTTCTGTACCTTTTATATGCTTGTTAAAGTACTTCTCTCCGTACCATTCCAATTGTGTTTTACCTTCCCATTCGCGATATTCTTCAGGATATTTATATTTGTAATAACCGTGTAAAAGATATGGGAAGAATAAGTAGGCTTCTGCTACAATGAATCCTATATTACACGCAAACCACATGCCTAAAACACTTACAAAACCAAATATATCTGATTTTATCCCATCGTCATTAGGAAAGAAAAACTTCCATACAATAACCACTATGACTATTATCCAACCGTATTTCATTACTAATTGAATAATTTTCTCTATAAAGTTATCTATTTTATTTTTTTCATTTAATTTC
>NZ_BJLL01000045.1:0-22247 GCF_007996925.1 Enterococcus sp. NBRC 3427
AAAATCTTTCAGCAACTCATTCATCATAACTTATCGTTTGTTATTTGTCAAGAACTTTTTTTGAAGTTTTTTTCGATAGAATCAAGCTTCGCAAGCTGTTCTTTTTTAACGACTCAGTTATCTTATCATGTCGTTAGCAACATGTCAATAACTTTTTTGTTATGTTTTTGAAGAAATATTTCCTTCTGTCTTTTGGACAAGTAATAATATACCAACTAAATTTATCTTGGTCAACGAATTTTTTGTATTTTTTCAAGTTTTTTTCAATAAGCGATTATTCACTACTTTTCTTTCTTTATCGTTCGCTTTCGGCTTCCTTAATGTCTGTAATATTTGATAACAGCTTTTGAACATTCGTTATTGTTTGTTGCTTTCTACATGGCAAAAGCTGCCTAAGGAGTCCCCTAGACAGCTTTTATTTGATTATCTCATTGTTGGGAATAGTAGAACGTCCCGAATGGATTGAGCGTCAGTTAGCAGCATCACTAATCTGTCAATCCCGATACCTAGACCACCAGTTGGCGGCATACCGTATTCTAATGCTTCCAAGAAGTCTTCGTCTACACCGTGTGCTTCATCGTTCCCTAGTTCTCGTTCTTTTTCTTGTGCTTCAAATCGTTCTCTTTGATCGATTGGATCATTCAGTTCCGTAAAGGCATTAGCAAATTCGCGTCCTACGATAAATAGTTCGAATCGGTCTGTGAATCGAGGATCTTCTGGATTTTTCTTCGCTAACGGCGAAACTTCGACTGGATGTCCGTAAACAAATGTCGGTTGTGTCAACGTTTCTTCAACAAACGTTTCAAAGAATTCATTGATAACATGTCCGACACCCATCGCTTCTGTTACTTCTACGTTATGCTTTTCAGCTAAGGCTAATGCTTCTTCCAAAGTCATTTCTTTCCAGAAATCTACGCCAGTTTGTTCTTTGATCGCATCTACCATATGGATACGTTTAAAGTCGCTTTCTAAGTCAACAGCTTGTCCATCATATGTGATTTTTGCTGTCCCTAGTACTTTTTCAGCTGCGTTACGGATAATACCTTCTGTCAGATTCATTACATCATTGAAATCAGTATATGCTGTGTATGCTTCTAACATCGTAAATTCCGGATTATGCGTAGTATCAATCCCTTCATTACGGAAAACACGACCGATTTCATAAACTTTTTCCATTCCTCCGACAATTAGTCGTTTCAAATGAAGTTCCAACGCGATACGCAAATATAAATCAATATCCAGTGCATTATGGTGTGTGATGAATGGGCGAGCAGCGGCTCCACCTGCCTCATTATGCAATACTGGCGTTTCTACTTCGATATAGCCATTGCCATCTAAATAACGACGGATCTCGCTGATAATTTGGCTTCGTTTCATAAATCGGTCAAAGCTTTCGCGATTACTGATCAAATCCAAGTAGCGTTGTCTGTAGCGTTGTTCAATATTCGTCAAGCCATGGTATTTATCTGGCAGTGGACGAAGTGCTTTTGACAAAATCGTGATTTCTGAAGCTTTGATAGAAACTTCGCCTGTGTCTGTTTTCATGATTTGTCCAGTTACACCAAAGAAATCTCCAAGGTCTGCATGTTTAAATACTTCATAGGCTTCATCACCTACTTGGTCTTTTCTTACATAAATTTGAATTTGGCCTTCACGATCTTGCAGATGCGCAAATCCAGCTTTTCCTTTTCCTCGGCGAGTCATCATACGTCCAGCTACACTAGCGGTCAATCCCATCTCTGCTAGTTCTTCTTTTGTTCTTGGATCAAATAGTTCATGCAATTCTTCTGAGTTGTGTGTGCGTTCAAATCGTTTTCCAAATGGATCGATTCCATCTTCACGCAATTGTTCCATTTTTTGACGACGTACAAGCATTTGATCATTTAAATCTTCTACTTGATGTTGTTGTTCCTGTGTCACAAAAGTTCCTCCATTCTCATGTTAATCTCTTTCCTATAATGCCAATGAAACACAAAAAAAGCAAGCCGAACTTGGAATTTCGGCTTGAAAATTCACGAAAAACTTAGAAATCACAACGTTTGTTTCAATAGTACTTTTTCTGCTTTTTCTACAAATTGATCCAGCAGATCATTGATTTCTTGCTGATTTTCTGTCTGATTGATTGCTACTTTCACTTTTGCTGCTCGAGGAATCCCTTTTAAATAATAAGCCGCATGTGTTCTGAATTCTCTACATGCTACTTTTTCTCCTTTGAGATCTGCTAAGCGTTGTAAATGAAGTTTAGCTGTAGCAATCTTTTCGGCTGGTGTTGGCTCAGGAATCAGTTCTCCTGTTTCTAGATAATGCTGTGTACGATGAATCATCCATGGGTTTCCCAAAGCTGCCCGGCCAATCATCACACCGTCTGCACCAACATAATCAAGCATCCGTTTTGCATCTTCGGGTGTTTTGACATCCCCGTTCCCCATAAATGGGATGGTGAGATGTTTTTTTACTTCTTTTAATATTTCCCAATCTGCTTTTCCCTCATACATCTGAACCCGCGTACGCCCGTGCATAGCGATGGCACTTGCTCCAGCTGATTGTGCTGCTAATGCATTTTCTACAGCAAAGACGTGTTCTTCATCCCAACCGATACGCATCTTGACCGTTACAGGGATATCTACTGCTGAAGAAACAGCTTGGACCATTTCGTATACTTTCTCAGGATCTAAAAGCCACTTTGCCCCTGCTTCTGCTTTGATCACTTTGTTTACTGGACAGCCCATATTGATGTCTATTATATCTGCAGCTGTGTTTTCTTCGACAAATTGAGCAGCTTCAACTAGGCTGTCTTTGTTCCCGCCAAATATCTGTAAACTTAATGGATGTTCTGTTTCTTCAATGTGGAGCATCTCTAAAGTTTTTTTGTTTCTGAAATGGATACCTTGATCACTGATCATTTCACATACGACTAAGCCTGCACCAAATTCTTTGACAGTGACTCGAAATGCTGAATTTGTTATTCCAGCCATCGGCGCAACAACGACACGATTAGGGATTTCAACATTGCCGATTTTCCATTTGTGTTCCACTTAAATTCCTCCTAAGGCTTCTTTCTTCAATCCAGCTAATTCTTCTTCACTATACTTGTATTTATTGTTACAGAAAGAGCATACCGCTTCTGCTCCATGATCTTCATCTATCATCGCTTGGATTTCTTCTGCACCTAGCGCGATAATTGCTTCTGCAAATTTTTCTTTCGAACAGTCACATTTGAATTGAACAGGCATTTTTTCTAAAACGTTCAGCTCTTCTGTATCAAGCAATCCCTTCAATATTTCTTCTGGTGTCTGTCCTTCATCTAAGAGAGTAGAGATTCTTGGTGTTGTTTTTAATTGTTCCTCAATCTTGCTGATTGTTTCTTCATCGGCACCTGGCATGATTTGAATCATGAATCCACCCGCTGTCTTGATACTGTCATCAGTATTGACCAATACACTTAGTCCAACAGCTGAAGGGATTTGTTCTGAAATAGCGAGATAGTAAGTAAAATCTTCAGCGATTTCTCCAGAAACAATTGGCGTTTGACCAGAAAAAGGTTCTTTTAATCCTAAATCTTTTGTGACAGTAAACATCCCTTGTGTCCCAACTGCTCCTCGCACATCGATTTTACCTTCACTATTCAAAGGAAGACTGAGATGCGGATTTTTGATGTAGCCTTTCACATCTCCCTTCCCATTTGCATCTACTACGATTCCCGCTGCTGGACCATCGCCTTGGATTCGAACAGTTAGTTTATCTTCTCCTTTAAGTGTTGCACCAAGCAGCAGACTGCCCACTAATGTTCGTCCTAAAGCAGCTGAGGACGTATGCCAAGTATCATGACGTCTTTGTGCCTCCGCTACGGTATTTGTTGCTTGAACGGCGTATGCTCGTACGAATCCGTCGTGAGCAAGTGCCTTAACCAGATAATCTTTCATTTGTTATGTACTCCTTTTTCCGTTTTTAAACTCATAGTGAATCATACTAGCAACTCCTGCTTTTTTCAACTTTGGAATGCTTCTTTTAAAAATAATTCAGAATCATCTAGAAAACAGGACATCATCCTATTTATATCTTAAATAAAGAAATCTCCCGAAAACCGGTTTTTGTTCCGGTTTTCGGGAGTCATATCAGTTCAATTGACCTATATTTTTTTATTTGTATTGATCGTCTGAATGATTATCTTCTGATTGTTGAGAATCTGAATCATGTTCTGCTTTATTTTCCTCATGCAGTTCATGTTTTGCTTCTTCAAAATCACGTTTTTCTTCTGCTTGTTTTTCAGCGTCTTTTTCTTCCAAAGCACGTTTTGCTTCTTCAAAAGTTTTCGCTTCTTTTTCGCTTGGATAATCATTTGACTCAGTACCTTCAGGCATCACACCGTGTTCGAATAACGATTTGATTGCTTTGGCATCCAATGTTTCGAATTCCAGAAGTTTTTCAGCAATCAATTTATGCTGTGCACGATGAGCTTCGATGATTTCATGAGCTTTGGCATGAGCTTCCATCAAAATCTTGCGTACTTCTTGATCAATTTCGAAAGCAACTTGTTCAGAATAAGCTTTTGTTTGACCGTAGTCGCGGCCAACGAACACTTGATGATTTCCTTCATATTGAACGGGACCTAAACGATCGCTCATTCCATATTCTGTTACCATGCTTCGTGCTAAAGCTGTCGCTTGTTCAAAGTCATTGGAAGCACCAGTTGATTGGACATTGAAGATGATTTCTTCAGCTGTACGTCCACCAAGCAAACCTACGATTTGTTCAAACATATCTTCTTTTGTCATCAAGAACTGATCTTCTTTTGGTAAAGCGATCATATATCCACCGGCGCGTCCGCGAGGGATGATCGTTACTTTGTGGACGACCCGAGCGCGACTTAACACTAATCCGACAATCGTATGACCAGCTTCGTGATAAGCAACCATTTCGCGTTCTCTTTTGCTGATTACACGATCTTTTTTAGCTGGACCTGCAATCACGCGATCTTCCGCTTCATCGATATCAGAAGCATCGATTTTCTTTTTATTTCTTCTAGCAGCTACTAGCGCCGCTTCATTCAAGACGTTTTCCAAATCTGCTCCGGCAAACCCTGGAGTCTGTTGAGCAACGACTTTCAAGTCAACATCATCGGCCATCGGTTTATTCCGTGCATGGACGCGCAAGATTGCTTCACGTCCTTTTACATCTGGACGGCCAACTAAAATTTGACGGTCAAAACGTCCGGGACGTAGTAACGCTGGATCTAGTACGTCAGAACGGTTAGTTGCAGCAATGACGATTACTCCTTCATTTCCGTCGAAACCATCCATTTCTACAAGCAATTGGTTCAATGTTTGTTCGCGTTCATCATGTCCGCCGCCCATACCGGCACCACGTTGACGACCTACCGCATCAATTTCATCGATGAAAATGATAGCCGGTGCGTTTTTCTTCGCTGTTTCAAACAAATCACGAACACGGCTTGCTCCGACGCCGACAAACATTTCTACGAAATCAGAACCTGAGATCGAATAAAATGGTACGCCAGCTTCTCCGGCAACAGCTTTTGCTAACAAGGTTTTACCTGTTCCTGGAGGTCCTTCTAAAAGTACACCTGCCGGGATACGGGCACCTAATTCAACAAATCGGCGAGGATCTTTCAGAAATTCAACAACTTCAACTAGTTCTTGTTTTTCTTCTTCCGCACCCGCTACATCAGAAAAACGTACGCGATTAGCTTTTTTGTCTGCTTCTTTGGCTTTTGATTTACCAAAGTTCATGACACGGCCGCCACCGCCACCACCGCCGCCTTGTTGTCCCATCATCATGTAGAAGAAAAAGATGATGATCACGATCGGCAAGAAGCTAAGCAATAACGAAACCCATACGCCGCTGCTTGATTCTTCTTTTACTGTTGTAGCAACTTTGTTTTCTTTTGCCAGTTCTGTTACTTGGCTCAATGTTGTATCATTTGGCAAAATGATTGTTGTGAAATGGGTAGTAGTCGTATCTGTTGAACCCAAGATAGCTAACCCGCCGCTGTTAGCGACTGTCTGCTGTTCCTTGTATTCACCAGTGATCTTATATACACCATTTGCAGGCTGCACTTCAAACTCTTTGATTTTGCCTGCTTGTAGTTGTTCTGTGAATTTTGAGTACTCGATATCTGACGATCGCTGGCCGTTATTACCAAAAATGAAATAAACGACCATTACCATCGCTAAGATTACGAGGACATAATACAAGGCATTTTTCATCATGCCATTGTTCTTTTTGTTCATAGTTGCCCTCCCTAAGCGTCAATTTAATTTAACAGTTTTTTATCAATCCTGACCATTCTATTGTACCATAATTTAATTGAGATACAGCATTAATTTGATTGATAAACACTAGGTTTCAATACACCGATGTATGGAAGGTTACGATATGCTTCTGCATAATCCAAGCCATAACCCACAACAAATTCATTTGGTACGTTGAACCCAACATAATCTGCTTCGATGTTTACTACTCTTCCCTCGGGTTTGTCAAGTAGTGTAACGATTTTGACTGATTTTGCTTTGCGGTATTTGAAAAGATCCACTAAATAGGCAAGTGTTCTTCCGCTGTCAATGATATCTTCAACGATCAACAGATCGCGACCTTCTACATTTGTATCCAAGTCTTTGACGATTTTTACTTCCCCTGACGAGACTGTTGCATTCCCGTAGCTTGAAACATCCATGAAATCCAATTCCAAATACGTATCGATAGAACGAACGATATCTGCCATGAATGGTACCGCTCCTTTTAAGACACCTACTACTAGGGGATTGGTGTTTTGGTAAATTTCTGTTAACTCTTTGCCTAGTTCTTTGCAACGAACTTGTATCTCTTCTTGTGAGATCAAAATTCTCTCAATATCCTTTTCCAACATCAGGTTCTCCTTCCAATTGCTTCTTTTTGATATTTGTAAAGAAGTATGTAGTGTATTTTATCAGTTTCTTCACGAATACTCAAATATGAAAAGGCAAAAGGTATCAAGCTATATATATTTCTTTTGGCATCTGTAATGATCCAAGCATGCTGCCTTTGTGAATTAGGTACTTTCTGATCGATAAAATATCTAGATACTTTTTTTGTAAGTTTCTCCGTTAATTGGATACGGTCTCCTGCTTTTCTTTTTTCGACATATAGTTGCACATCGGCGGGAACCCAAATGTCATGAGAAAACAGAGACCATGACTCTGTTGCTTTGATGTCCTCTGAATGTTCAGGTTTGACCAGACCAATCCATTCTGTTTCGTTCAACTGTATCCCTTGTTCTGGAATAAGCAACAAGCGCTGATCTTCTGTCTGAGTAGTGGCTTGTTTTTCTTTTTTAGCGAGTACAACAAAATGATACTCTCTTTTCAGTACCCAGCTGTTGCCGATGCTAAGCTGCCATTGACTTTTTTTCTGTTGCCACTGCTCTAAAATCGATGCCATTTGCTGCTCTTTCAAAATGATCCCTGTTTCTGAGAATACTTTGTCGAAGAAGGAGTGGAAAAAATAGTATCGTTCCGCTTCTTCCATTTTTTCTATTATTTCTGCTGAAAATTGAAATCGATCCTTTAACTGTTCGACTTCCTTTTCGATTAACTGCCCCATACATTTTTGAATGACTTGGTCTGCCCATTGGATCTGTTGCGAAAACTGCTGAAAATGTCTCATCACCTGGGTGTTTTCTTGTTTTAATTGAGGAACAACCAAATGGCGAAGCCGATTTCTTTGGACATCTAATAATTGGTTCGTCTGATCCTCAAAGTAAACAAGCTGTGATTCTGCTGCATAAGCATACAATTCTTCTTTACTGAAACTCAGCAATGGACGAACAAGTCTGCCCGTAGCAAATGGTTGTACTTCTTTGATTCCAGAAAAAGTACTTAACTGTCCCCCACGAATGATTTTCATCAACACCGTCTCGATTTGATCATCTCCATGATGAGCAGTCATCAACGTATCATATTGTTCTTCTTTCATCACACGAGTGAATGCTTGATAACGAAAGTTACGGGCTGCCGTTTCTATGGCCGTTTTGGCCGGATCTTCCCAAACACTTACATATAAAGGGAGATTCTTCTTCTCACAATAGGAGCGAAGATAAGCAGCTTCTTCTGCTGATTCTTCTCTCAATTGGTGATTGATATGGACGACACCCAAAGAAAAACCCATTTGGCGTTGCGCTTGCAAAAGCAAATGGAGCAGAACCATCGAATCAACCCCACCTGATACCGCTGCTAAAATCCTTGATTCTTTTTGCCAGAATCTTTGTTCATTCCCGTGCCGAATAAATGACTGCTGCAATAGCGGTACTTTTTTACCGTCTTTTTCAACGCTCATTCTTTCCACACCCTTTCTTCCTAAAAAAAGAGAGCGGGAAAACGTCTAAAACGACAATTAACCTGCCCTCTGTTGATACTATGACTAAAATAGTCGCATCATCATTATTTTCAGCTTGATTAGCTGCGGCGTCCGCCACGGCCACCGCGTTTTCCTTCTGTATTTCGCTTCAATGAAGATAAGCGGTCATCGCTATCTTTCAAAAATGAACTCATCAATGAATCGAAGTCTTCTTTTTGAGCTGAAGGCTGACTGCGAGAAAAAGATTTTTTCTGTGCTGGACGATTGCGGTTCTCACGGGAATCTTTTTGTTGAAATTTTTTAGGACGGCTTTCTTCTCCAGATTCTACAGGTTGTTCCTGCGCTTTGCGGATAGATAGTCCGATTTTCCCATCATCATTTACTGAAATAACTTTGACTGTTACTTCATCTCCTACACTTAAAACATCATGGATGTCTTTTACATATCCATTTGACACTTCGCTAATATGAACTAGACCCGTTTTTCCAGCACCTAGATCAATAAACGCACCAAAATTTGTAATTCCTGATACTTTTCCTTGCAGTTTTGCTCCTACCTCGATTGACATAAAAAAAATGTTCCTCCTAATTATTTCCCTTTTTTATATTCCTGCTTATTTTGCAGTTGTAGAACTAGTTGATTGATCTGTTTCATTTGTCGAGCTGTCTGTATTTGATTCTAATATAGGATAAACTTTTTCACCGTCTTTTGAGTAAAAGAATTTGCTTCTGGCAAGTTTAGCTACATATTCATCATCTTTCAGCAATGAAACATCTTGGTGCAGCTGATCAACGTCTGCGTTGACTTCTTTCATTTCAGTATTTGCTTCGACTCTCAATTCGTTCAATTGATGCATCCTTTGCATATCATGGAAAATCTGCACACCTATTATCGCGAAAATGACCAAAGCACCAACAAAAATTGCAGCCAGTCTGCGTCTTCGAAAAATCAGTTGTCGTTGTTGTTGCTGAAATTCAGCATACTTTTTCTTTGCATATTCCGTATCTAGCGCAGCGATTTTATTGCTTTTTTTCGTCACTTGGATTCGCTCCAATCTTTTTTGATTGTCTTTCTCATTATACCAATATCATGAAAGCTTGTCTAATCTATTTCTCTAGTGTTTCTGTGCGATTTTCAGAAATAATTTCGTACATTTTTTGTGCATCTTCTTTTTTGGTCGATTCATGTAATTCCGTAATTTTTACTTCCAACGTTTTGTTGCCGAACTGGACTTTCAAAATGTCGCCTACTTTGACATCACTGGAAGATTTCGCCAATTTTCCGTTGATTTGGATCCTTCCTTTATCAGCCACTTCTTTTGCTACTGATCGTCTTTTGATGATTCGGGATATTTTTAAAAATTTGTCTAATCGCATATCTTATTCCTCACTTTTTGATTTTTTTGTTTAATCGTAGAATTTTCTTACCAAATGGCAACATGAGCCACTCTCGTACTGTAAACAGACGGAGACGAATCACTGCATAAATGAACACAGATGCGCCAATCCCAACACCTATCACACTGACAAAAAAAGCAGTGGAACGATGAGTTACAGGACCAAACACTATATTCAACACACCATAATACAGCAGTAGGACTGTTGTCATACAAAGAAGGCTGATAATCAACTTCCGCCCAAAATGTCGTTCTTTCCAAAAAGCATTTAGCTCTTTTGTTTCTATTCGGACAAAATACCAAAGCGTCACACCTAATCCTAAAAGGGTAGACAGGCTTGCTCCGGCTGTTCCTAATAAACCAGTTAGAAAAGAAGTAGTCAATCCTTTTACCAAGAGCCCCCATCCTGCTCCTTTTAAAGAAGGGCGAAAAGAGTTCTTGCTTTGAGCAATACTTTGATAGGCTTGGATGACTGCAGTAAAAGCAATGGAAAAAACAAACAATACAAGCGCTGCATTTCCTGCATAATCTTTAAACAACGCATAATTGATATAAGGAAGCAGTAAGGCTAATCCCAAAGATGCAGCTAATGCCAAAGCGGTCGTCAATCTAAGATAGATTTTGGCTGTCTGCAAAAACTGACGATAGATCCGATTGGTCAAATGACGGGTCAATGCAGGCAGAAATGTCGCACTTAATGCGGTGGCAATCACTAAACCTAATTGAACCAAAGGCTGCCCTCGATCATAGACCCCTTTTGCTATCTTCGCACCATATTCCGACAGACCGTAAACTTCCAAAGCATTTTTTACAAAGAAAGAGTCGATCAGCTGAAAAAAGATGAGTAATCCGCTATAAATCGAAACCAGACCGCCTTCTACTAGAAAGCGCCGGATCAAAGATTTTGGTGGCTGTTTGAATAATGGGAACCGGCGGAAGCTTAATACTCCTCCATGAATCTTTTGTTCATAGTAGTGAAGGATCCCATATGCGCATATCCCGCCAAAAACGGCTCCACTCATCGCTGCCGTCCCTGTTTGGTACACCGTCCATCCGAGCTTTCTAAAAGCAAACGCACTACAGACGATTACAGAAACACGAACGAACTGCTCAACTACTTGAGAAACTGCCGTTGGTTCCATCAAAAATCTTCCTTGAAAATTCCCTCGATAAAAAGATAAACCAGGCATCAGCAAAAAGGTAAAAGAAACTACTTGGATCAGTGGTTTCAATTGTATATCCCCCATCATCCAAGCAATCCAACTGCTAAATGAAAAGACAAACAACCACAGAAAGACGCCTGTCCAAAACACCAAGGGATAAAGACTTTGCAAAGCTTGCTTTCGCTCGAAAGGATTCTTTCTTTCTGCAACGTACTTTGATATGAACTGCGGAAGACCTGATAAAGCTAAAGTCATTGCTATCCCATAAATTGGATAAACTTGCTGATAAACATAAAAACCTTCGTCGCCGACTAAGTTTTGGAGAGGAATTCGGTAAAGGGCACTTAATACTTTTGCTATGAAAGAAGCAATCGTCAGTACAAATGCTCCTTGCATGACGCGCCGCATTTCTTTATGATCCAAATCGTTGCTCCTTCCTACGCTGACAGATATTTTTGCTCACGCAATGCTTTGACAAACTTTTGGATTTCCTGAAGCCACACTGCTTCTTCCATTTGGTTTGGAATCGTCAAGCGTATCACCATCTGTTCTTTTTCAACGCCTAGACTGGCTTTTAGTTTCGTCGCCGTTAGCGCTTCGAATAATTGTTCCACGCTGTAGCGTTTCGTTCCAACTTTGCTTAGAGTAAAGACGATATGCGGCTCCTGTTTCCTTATCGTTTCCAAGAGCGCTCGATCGCCATCCATTTTAATCTGTCCGATTGTCAGGAGATGTGCTACTTCTTCTGGGTATTCTCCAAAACGGTCGAGCAGATCATCTTCCAGTTCATCTAGCATTTCTTGCGAATCAAGTTCACGAATTCGTTTATAGATCTCGATTTTCTGCCGTTGATCTACCACGTATGTTTCAGGTAGATACGCGTCAACACCGAGGTCGATCTCAACAGTGGTCTTCTCCACTTGACTATTCTTTCCTTGTTTACGAGACACTGCTTCGCTCAGCATTTGAGAATACATATCGAAACCGACTGCATCAATAAATCCATGTTGCTGAGCACCTAAAAGATTACCTGCACCGCGAATGGAAAGATCACGCATCGCAATTTTGAATCCAGATCCCAGTTCTGTAAAATCTTTGATTGCCTGAAGACGTTTTTCACTGACTTCATTAAGGATCTTCTGCTGCTCATACATAAAGTAAGCATATGCGACACGGCTACTTCTTCCTACCCGTCCGCGTAATTGATATAACGTGGATAAACCCATATAATCAGCGTTCTCAACAAACAATGTATTTGCGTTCGGGATATCCACTCCTGTTTCAATGATGGTCGTAGTGACAAGAACATCATACTGACCTTCAATAAATTCAAAGAGCGTATTTTCTAATTGCGCCTCTGTCATTTGTCCATGAGCATAGCCGATCCGCGCTTCCGGAACGAGTTCTTGGATTTCTTCTACTTTTTGTTCGATCGTTTCTACTCGGTTATATAAATAGAATACTTGTCCACCTCGTCCCATTTCTCGATGGATTGCTTCGCGGATAGCCCCAGGATTTTTTTCCATAACATATGTTTGGATCGGATAACGATTCGCAGGCGGTGTTTCGATTACTGAAAGATCCCGCACGCCTAGCATCGACATATGCAAAGTTCTCGGAATCGGTGTTGCTGTCAGAGTCAAAACATCCACTTGTGCACGTAACTGTTTCAATCGTTCTTTATGTTTTACACCAAAACGTTGTTCTTCGTCAATGATCAATAAACCCAAATCGCTAAATTCAATATCTTTTGACAAGATTCGATGGGTTCCTACAACAATATCAACTTGACCTGTGCGCAGTTGTTCGATGGTTTCTTTTTGTTGCTTTCTTGTTCTGAAACGACTTAATAGCCCGATATTTACGGGGAAACCTTCAAATCTTTCCAGCATCGTTTCATAGTGCTGCTGTGCCAAGATCGTTGTTGGAACTAAAAAGGCTACTTGTTTGCTTTCCTTTATCGCTTTAAAGGCCGCTCGAAGCGCTACTTCTGTTTTCCCATAACCAACATCACCTACGAGTAGTCGATCCATTGGTTTTTCTTTTTCCATATCCCGCTTGATCTCCGCTGCACTTCTCAACTGGTCATCTGTTTCAGAATAAGGGAAAGCATTTTCGAATTCTTTTTGGTAGGCGTCATCAGGACCAAAAGCATATCCTTTTTCTGATTCTCTTGCTGCGTATAGTTTGATTAAATCGTCAGCGATATCTTCGATTTTCGAAGATACTTTTCGTTTAGTTTTCGTCCATTCACTTCCGCCTAGCTTATTGATGCGAGGTGCTTTGGCTTCCGAGGCGACATATTTTTGGATCAGATTCAGTTGAGTAACAGGAATAAACAGTTTGTCGTCGTTTTGATACAAAATAGTCATATAGTCTTGGTGAACGCCATCTACTTCTAGCGTTTCCATCCCAATGTATTTCCCGATACCATGATTGGCATGGACAACGTAATCTCCTGCTTTTAACTCATTATAGCTTTTCAATCGCTCTGCGTTTGTTACTGTTTGACGTCTCGTTTGTTTTTTCGTCGTTTTTTGGAAAATTTCTTTTTCTGTGATAGCTACTATTTTTTCTTGAGGAAGTTCAAAACCAGCCTGCAAAGCTCCTTCAACTAATTGTACCTGTCCTCTGATCAATGCATTTTTTTCTGTTTCTACTACTAATATATCTTCATCTCGAAGCATTTGTTCTGCTTTACGTATTCTGTCCTTTGTCGGAATAAAGATCACAACAGTCTGTTTTTGCTTGCGCCAACGGTCCATTTCTGTTTTCAGTAACGGCATTTGTCCGAAGAACTGTTGCATCGTCCGATATTGAAAATTATGGATTGCTTGGAAACGAAGATTTCCCATCCCTTTTTGGAAGAGCGAGAAAAAGGTTGTAGTAAATTTTTCCTTTTGAACGATTCTTTGTACATCTGCTGAAAATGACTGCTCAGAAAAAACCCGCAATTCGCTGATTTTTTGAGTATGCCATTCTGCCGCTTCCCTTTCGATTTCCCGATTTGTTTCCATGATCCGCTGGTAATCATCAACGACTAGTAGACTATTTGAAGGAAAATAATCCAAGATCGTTACAAATTCTTGGTAAAGAAGATCTGAGTAGAATTTTGCTTCTTCTGTCGGGATACCTGCTTGCCAGCTTGAAGTCAGCTGACCGAAGTAATCTTGTAAAAACTCGCGGTCTGCTTCTTCTGTGGTCGCCGCAAGTCGTTTTTCTAGCATTTTTTGCATTTGCTCTATTCCATGTTCCAGATCCTCTGATCCATAGACTTGTTCACTCGTTGGAGAAACCCAGATTTCTTCCGTTTTTTCGATTGAACGTTGTGTTTCTGCTTCAAAATACCGCATAGAATCTATCTCTACATCAAATAATTCTACACGAATAGGATAGTTTGTTGTTAATGGGTAAATATCGACGATGCTTCCTCGAATACTGAATTCTCCGGGTTTTGCGACCATTTCTTCTCGTACATAGCCCATCAAAGTCAATTGGCGAGGAAGATTTTCCACATCTATTTCATCACCAACATGCCAATTCAATTGCGCCTGTAGCCAAGTTTTCTTATTCGGCAGCCGCTTGTGCAAAGCT
This sequence comes from Enterococcus sp. NBRC 3427, assembly GCF_007996925.1. Classification (NCBI taxonomy): domain Bacteria; kingdom Bacillati; phylum Bacillota; class Bacilli; order Lactobacillales; family Enterococcaceae; genus Enterococcus; species Enterococcus sp. NBRC 3427. Next base: position 14,507 of record NZ_BJLL01000045.1, read on the forward strand.
GCGACTGGCAACAAATAGATACCTGCTTTTTTTTCTTGAAGTGCGTTGAGCGTTGCGACTCTCTCGCCTCGCGCTTCTGGAGAAGAAAAGGCCATTTCAGCAGAAAGCACTTCATCCACTGGAAATAAATGGATCTGATCCTGCGGAATCACATGTTGCAGATCTTCTGCTAACTGATTGGCATAATACAAATTTGGCATCAGAATGATCATATTTTTATTTGTTTTCTTAAATGCTCGAGCAAATAGAAGCGTCTTTGCTGAACCAGCTAATCCTGTGATTAGTTGTCTAGGCATTTTTTCTTCTAAATTGCTGATCCATTCTTTTACTTGCGGATCTTTTCCGACTAATTGAATGATATCCATTCCTTTTCCTCCTTTCTCAATTGAATTGATTCATCGCATCCACGAACGAATGCCCTTCTATGAGATATTCGACTGCTTTAACAGATTGAAACATGCTTTCTTCTATCAAAGGCTGGTTTTCTTTGCTGAAAGGACTGAGCACATGTTGGACCACTGTTTTTTTCCCTTCTGGTCTGCCGATTCCCACCTTGATTCGATCAAAGACATTCGTATTCAAATGGGAAATGATACTTTTGATACCATTATGCCCGCCGGCACTCCCCTTTTGACGGAGCCGGATCTTTCCTACTGCCAGATCCAAATCATCGTAGATGACGACTAATTCTTCTGGATAAATCCCAAAATAAGTCATTAACGGCCCGACTGCACGACCAGATTCATTCATAAATGTCTGTGGTTTGACTAGAAGGATCTTTTCTCCATTATGAAAAAATTCGGCAACTTCTGCTTCGAATGGATTTTTTTTGAAAGTAGCTTGATGTTCGCGTGCAATTTGATCCACGACCATAAAGCCGATATTGTGTTTAGTATATTGGTATTTGGTACCTGGGTTTCCTAACCCGACGATCATTTTCATTTTTGTTTTTCCACCTAATTCTAAAAACAGCACAAAAGGCTGGACTGCTAATTAGCGGTCCAGTCCATCGAGCTTTTTTTCTTTTTTATACTGTCAATGCATAGTATAACACAAAACAAAGCGTTTCGGCTAAAAGAGAATCGTTAATAAATGATAAAGAAATTAAAAATTTCTTCAAAGTTTAATGAAATAATTGATTTATAAAAATAGTGAAATAACGCACATGTAAGCTTTTACATATGATACAACCTTGTTATCTGTTATATTTTATAGCCAAATAGCGTGACATGGGGCTTGAGAAATGTTAGCATAAGCATGGGAAAAAACAAATCAATGGAAGGATTGATACTAAATGACTGCAGCTGCAGAAAAAAAAGATCATCAAAAAGTTATTCTTGTTGGAGACGGCGCCGTAGGTTCTAGCTATGCCTTTGCTCTAGTTACTCAAAATATTGCTCAAGAAGTAGGTATCGTAGATATCAATACTGCTAAAACTGAAGGAGACGCAATTGACTTGTCTCACGCTTTGGCATTTACTTCACCTAAAAAAATCTACTCTGCTACTTACGCAGACGCACATGATGCTGACTTAGTTGTTATTACAGCTGGCGCACCACAAAAACCAGGTGAAACTCGTTTAGACTTAGTAAACAAAAACCTAAAAATCAACCGCGATGTTGTCACACAAATCGTTGAATCAGGATTTAACGGTATCTTTTTAGTTGCCGCTAACCCAGTAGATATTTTGACTTACTCAACTTGGAAATTCTCAGGTTTCCCTAAAGAACGCGTTATCGGTTCAGGTACGTCTCTTGACTCTGCTCGTTTCCGTCAAGCACTTGCGGAATTAGTTGACGTTGATGCACGTAACGTCCATGCTTACATCTTAGGTGAACACGGAGATTCAGAATTCCCAGTTTGGTCACATGCAAATGTTGCCGGCTTGCAAATCTATGAATGGGTGAAAAACAACCCAGAAATCGATGAAGAAGCTATGGTTAACCTATTCTTCGGCGTACGTGACGCTGCTTACACAATTATCGAGAAAAAAGGCGCTACTTTCTATGGTATCGCAGTAGCATTAGCACGTATCACTCGTGCCATCTTAGATGATGAAAATGCTGTTCTTCCTTTATCAGTCTTCATGAATGGCGAATATGGATTGAATGACATCTACATTGGTGCACCTGCTGTTATCAACCGTCAAGGTATCCAAAAAGTAATCGAAATTCCTTTAAGCGACAGCGAACAAGACCGTATGGCTGCTTCTGCTAAACAATTAAAAGAAATTCTAGATGAAGCTTTTGCTAAACTAAACGCTGAATAATCTTTGAATATGACGGAAAACATCTAAACGGTGTTTTCCGTTTTTTTATTTTATCACTCTTCTGGTTTCTAAATTTTTTCATAAAGAAGAGATAACCTTCGTCTTTTCGTCTAAATTATGCTATCATGAGACCGTTCCACCCTAAACTTTTACTTAAGGAGTTGTCGATATGACAAGATCTTCGCATCGAAAAAATCGAAACATGTTGCTTTGCTTTCAGCTCTTGGTGTTCTCTTAGTGCTGATTAGCTTTTATACCTATCGCAGTACATACTACACAAAGCATTTTTTGCCGAATACAGAAATCAACGGAATAAATGTCAGCGATCTAACAGTCGAAAAAGCAAATGAAAAATTAAAAGAAGCTTATTCCGATAAAAAATTAGCTATTAAAGAAGATGGACAAGTCTGGCAGGAAGTACCAAAGTCTGAGCTCGGCTATAAAGATGATTTCACTTCTGAGCTTTCTCCGATCCTAAATGAACAAAACGGATGGACTTGGGGAATGACTTATGTTTCAGCAGCTGAAAAACAAGAAATCGATCCTATCAGTCAAGACCACCAGAAACTGGATACTACCGTTCAGACATTGACAACTAAACTGACTGATCTGAATAAAGACCGGACACCTACAACTGATGCAACAATTGAAAAATCAGGCGACTCTTTTGTTATCAAGCCTGAAGTCAATGGAAATACCATCAACGTCGATGCTGCGGTCAAACAAGTAAAAAGTGCAGTAAATTCCGGTAAAGATACGATTGAATTAACTGAGTTCAAAGAAAAACCAAAAGTAACCTCCGGAGACAGTTCACTGAAAGAACAGCTCGAATCCATGAATGCTATCGCAAAAGTAAAAGCTACTTACAGTATAAACGGGGAGACTTTCCAGATCCCATCAAGTGATATCATGAGCTGGCTGACCTATAACGACGGAAAAGTCGATTTAGATACAGAACAAGTACGTCAATATGTAACAGATTTAGGCACAAAGTATAACACAAGTACGAATGACACAAAATTTAAAAGTACAAAAAGAGGAGAAGTTACAGTCCCAGTTGGCACTTACAGCTGGACGATCCAAACAGATAGCGAGACAGAAGCGTTGAAAAAAGCTATTCTGACAGGCCAAGACTTTACTCGTTCTCCGATTGTGCAAGGTGGCACAACCGCTGATCATCCATTGATCGAAGATACGTATATCGAAGTTGATCTAGAGAACCAGCATATGTGGTATTATAAAGACGGAAAAGTAGCCCTTGAAACAGATATCGTTTCCGGAAAGCCATCTACACCTACACCTGCTGGGGTCTTCTATGTTTGGAATAAAGAAGAAGATGCAACTTTAAAAGGAACAAATGACGACGGAACACCTTACGAGAGTCCAGTAAATTACTGGATGCCGATTGACTGGACAGGTGTTGGTATCCATGATTCTGACTGGCAACCTGAATATGGTGGAGACTTATGGAAAACCCGCGGTTCACATGGCTGTATCAACACTCCGCCAAGTGTAATGAAGGAATTATTCGGGATGGTCGAAAAAGGAACGCCCGTATTGGTCTTCTAACAAAAAAGAATTTATAAAAAGAACGCATCTGTACGAATCGTACAGGTGCGTTCTTACTTATTATCTCAACTATGCGCTGCTTACATTTCAGCAGCAGTAAAGACTTCTGAGACATCATCATCGTCTTCTAGCTTATCTACTAGACGTTCCAATTGCTCCCGTTGTTCCTCATTTAAATCAATCGTTGTTTGTGGGATCATCGTCAATTCTGCTTGCGCTAAAGTGAACTCTTTTTCCAGCTCATCTCGTACAGCAACAAAATCTTCTGGTGCAGTATAAATCTCGAACACTTCAGGAGAAGTTTGCAGATCTTCTGCCCCCGCCTCTAATACATCTTCAAACATCGTCTCTTCATCAACAGCCAACCCATCGCGTTCAATGACGATATACCCTTTGCGATCAAACAAGTAACTAACTGAACCCGTTTCTCCCAGTGACCCACCGTTTCGAGTAAAAGCTACTCGAACATTTGTCGCTGTCCGATTACGGTTATCCGTCAATGCATGGACTAAGATTCCTACTCCACCCGGTCCATATCCTTCATACGTGATTTCATCGTAATTTGTTTCATCTACGGCACTGGTAGCCTTTTTAATCGCCCGTTCTACATTGTCGTTTGGCATATTTGCAGCTTTTGCTTTGTCCACAACAAGCCGCAGAGCTGGGTTCATGGATGGATCAGGACCGCCTGCTTTAGCTGCCATATAGATTTCACGAGAAAGTTTCTGAAAGACTTTTCCTCGTTTCGCATCTTGGGCATTTTTTCTTCCTTGGATATTATGCCACTTACTATGTCCTGACATGATTTTTCCTCCCTTATTCTTTTGAGAATACACTTCTATTCTAGTACTATTTCACAAAAAAACAAAGCCACAGCCAATCTATAAACGCTTCTTGAATGCCGCAAAAAGCACACATAATACCACAGCAGTCAGAGCACCGATCGAATCCAGCATGACATCTTGGAACATAGGTGTTCGTCCACCGGTCATCATCTGATGGAATTCGTCCAAACCTGCGTACCCTGTTGCTGAAAGCCAAGCAAGGATCGCTGTCAGCCACCAAATTTTTAGTTTAGGGAAAACACCTAAAAACAAGCTGCCACCTAAAACAAAATAAGTACCAAAATGTGCGCCCTTTCTTAAAAAGAACTCTACAAATTTGGCGTAGCCAAGATGGTCGATACTCACGATACTTCCACCATAATTAAAACGTATACCTGCTAATGTATCCTTAAATGGCTGATTAGGAAGCCAGCTTTCTAATCGCGAAACTTGTGATTGCTGTCCGTAAGTTTGAGAAGAACTGTAAAATAAGATGGCAACGACTATAAGTGCGATCACTAAATAAATATTTCCGTTTTTCAGTTGTTTTTTTGAAGAATTCATAAGTCACCTCTGTATTTATCTTAGACTTTTTTTGAAGAAACAACAATCATTTTCATAGAGACTTCTTCTATAAAAAAGTGCTATACTTAATTTTGTATTACAATATGAAGGGAGTTTTTTCATGAGTTATTCATTAAATTGGGATCTAGATTCTATTTTCCCCGGAGGAAGTCATTCTGATGCTTTGAACCAACGGATGAAGCAATTGGAAGACCAAACGAACGAATATTATCAACGTGTAACAAAATGGTCACCTAGTTCTGACAATGCAGAGCAGCTAAAAGCGGTTCTTCAATTGCAAGAAACGATTACGAACGGCTTTACCCAATGCAACAGCTATATTACTGCATTGCTTTCTGCCAATGTCAATGATTCAGATGCAAAGATCTTATCAGGTAAGCTTTACGCCATGCTTCCTCGTCTACAATCAGCCGAAACAGTATTGTCGAAGAAATTTGCAGAAATATCTGACAATGATTGGAATCAGATGCTTTCCCAAGGTTCGTTTGAAACAATCGCGTTTCGTTTAAACGAGATCCGTCGTGACGGTTCACAATTATTATCAGAAGCTGAAGAGAACATTATCAACACGCTCTCATTAGATGGTCTAAATGCTTGGAGCAGTCATTATGATACGATTGTAGCCAGCATTTCGATTCCCTTCGAACAAGATGGTCAAGTAGTCGAATTATCTGCTGGCCAAGCCTTCAATAAGATGATGGGCGATCCAGATCCAAAAGTCAGAGAAACACTTTTCGCAGCCTGGGAAAAAGTATGGAAAGAAAAGGCCCCCCTCTTCACAGATACTTTGAATCATTTAGATGGTTTCAGACTTTCTAACTATGAACTCCATGGCATCACGAATTTTCTGCAAAAACCATTAGAATACAACCGTTTGAAAAAAGAAACATTGTCTGTCATGTGGGAGACGATCCAAAAAAACAAACAACCCCTTGTTGATTACTTGACTAGAAAAGCCAATCTTTTCGGTAAAGAAAAAATGGAATGGCAGGATCAAGATGCACCTATTATTTTAGGCGATTTGAAAGAAAAAACCTTTAATTTTGACGAAGCTGCTGCATTTATTATCGAAAACTTTAATAAATTCAGTCCAAAAATGGCTGAATTCGCACAATCTGCTTTTGAAAAGAGCTGGATCGAAGCAGAAGATCGTCCTGGAAAACGTCCTGGTGGTTATTGTACTGAGTTACCAGAAACAAAAGAATCAAGGATCTTTATGACCTACAGCAATTCTGTTAATGAGGTTGCGACACTTGCTCATGAATTGGGTCATGCTTTCCATAGCAGCACGATGTGGGATTTACCTTCTTTAAATCGCGAATACGCAATGAATGTCGCAGAAACAGCAAGTACATTTGCAGAACTGATCGTAGCCGATGCTACATTAAAAGCCGCAAAAACAAAAGAAGAAAAAATCAATTTGCTAGATACAAAACTGCAAAATGCTTTAGCTATGTTCATGAATATCCATTCTCGATTCATTTTTGAAAATCGGTTCTATGAAGCACGGCAAGAGGGATTAGTCTCAGAAGATAAGATCACAGAGATGATGGTTGAAGCACAAAAAGAAGGCTACCAAGGAGCTTTAGCCACTTATCATCCATATTTCTGGGCTGCAAAATTACATTTCTTTATTGATGACGTACCGTTTTACAACTTCCCTTACACCTTTGGCTACCTGTTTAGTTTAGGCATTTATGCTTACGCCAATCAAAAGGGAGCAAATTTCGAAGAAGAATATATCCATTTACTACGTGATACTGCTTCAATGACGACGGAAGATCTTGCGAAGAAACATTTGAATGTCGATCTCACTCAACCAGATTTTTGGCAAGCAGGTATCGATATGGTGATTGAAGATATCCAAACGTTCATGGAATTGACAGAAGAATTCATCTGATTTCTATTTTCTCTCAATAAAAAAAGAGTTAGTCCAGAAAAGGGCTAACTCTTTTTGATTAATCATTCTTACATGCTGACAGCAAAGTCAGGTGCAAACCATTGAACTGAACCAACTTTTACGCTTTCGCCTGGTTGAGGAGCATGGATATATTGTCCTCCGCCTAAAGCAATCGCTACGTGGTAAGTTCCGCCTGGTGAACCCCAGAATAATAAGTCTCCAGCTTTTGCTTGAGAAACTGAGATTTTTGTTCCAGCTGATTCTTGAGGAACTGTCCAACCACCAATGTCACGACCAGTTACTTGCAAGTAAACATAGCGTGTGAATCCTGAGCAGTCAAATCCACTTGGATCTTTACCGCCCCAAACATATGGAGTACCGATATATTTGTAAGCTTCTGCTACGATTGCTGCACCATTCACACTTCCAGAAGGAGTTGGAGCTGGTGTAACAGGTTTTGGTTGTTCAGGTGTTGGTGTTGGCGTTGGAGCCGGAGTACTATTTCCTGTGCCGTTTCCTGGATCAACGCTTTGATCTGTTGATGGTGTTGTAGGCGCAGGTGTTGTTGATTCTTCTGTTGAAGTTTCAGGTACA
>NZ_BJLL01000046.1:0-21991 GCF_007996925.1 Enterococcus sp. NBRC 3427
ACTCTCTTAGAAATCAGTTAGCTGACTTTTCGCCAGCTAATTCTGCAGCCTTTTCTCTTTCTTCATTCAATAATTTATTATCATAGAATTTAATAAATGGGAACCAAATAATGAATGCGATGATTGCACAAAAGACAGCTAGCACAGCTGCTTTCCAATCACCCCCACTGCCGACAAATGCGCCAATTCCAACTGGTGAAGGCCACGGCATCTGTGCAAGCATCGGTTTAACGATTTCCAGCCGAATGGCAAAATAAGCGAGTGTAGCAGAAGCCATCGGTGCTAAGAAAAACGGAACCGCTAAATAGGGATTGTAGACGATTGGCATCCCGAAAATAATTGGTTCGTTGATATTGAATAGTCCTGGTACAAGAGAGGCTTTTCCTAACACTTTCAGCTGATCAGATTTCGCGAGGAATGCAATAAAGATGATCAATCCTAAGGTCGCACCTGATCCACCAACGGTTACATAAGAATTGTTGAATTCTCCTGCCAACGGATAATTTGCGCCTTGTGCGTTAGCTGCCATATTAGCTAATACGATTGGGGTCAAGAAAGAAGTGATGATATTCGCTCCATGGATCCCTACGATCCACAATGCATGGATCAAGAAATAAATTACCATGACACCAAGCCACGTATTCGTCAGCTGCGTAACAAACCCAAATGGGATAGCAATCATTTTGAAAATATCCGTTCCTAGTGCAACTAATAATCCATTGATGATCATCACCACAAACGCAATGACAAATGTCGGGATCAGAGCAGTGAAAGAACGAGAAACTCCTGGCGGAACAACATCTGGCATTTTTATGACCCAATTTCTCTTGACACACATACAATACAATTCGACCGCAATAATCGACATAATAATAGCTGTAAAGATTCCTGAAGTTCCTAAACGTTCGACAAAAGCGCCCATCCGTATCCCATTTACTACAGTCTCTGTCTCATTGATAGAAGCAATCAAGCTGATTTTACCATCGGTCATGATCAATTCAGGGATACACATAAAGAATGCAAAAACAGATAGTAATGCCCCCGTGAGCGGATTAACGTTCAACTTTTGTTCATCTCGTTCAATTGACGTTAATTCATAAGCAAACACAATGGCAAAGTAAATAGATAAAATCCCCATCGTCATTGTATTGACGATCATGTACAAGTCACTAACTTTGAAAAAAGTTGCATTAAAAAATCCTTCTAAAAATGGGAACGGTAATGGCAAAATATTCAAAACCAAAAACATCGAACCTACGATCGTGAAAGGAATAGAAGCCATCCCCGCTGCCATGACAGCCCGAACGATTTTAAGTTGCGCAATTTTCCCCATAGGTCCCATCAGGTATTTCTGCAAAAAATCAAACATTAATTATTCTCCTTTCCTAAATACAACGCTTTTTCATATTGTTTTATACGGATATACTGCTGATCTTGATTGAGCGAAATTTTCTTTAAACGATACTGGATAAGTACACTGACAAAAATACCGCTTACAATAAGAATGAAAACAAATAGCTGTCCTCTATTGTTATTTGCCATAAAAGGATACAAGAGTGTAAATCCTGAGGTGAACAACACTGGAATCAATAGTATATTGCAGACACCCTGAAATAAAAAATACCGCTTTGTCCATGGAACATTCGTTTGGTGCTTTCGATAAAGCTTTACTTGTTCTCCTACTGCAGGCAAAATAGCTAAAAGTAGAACCATTGGTAAACTGCTTCCTAAACTTTTAGCTGATAGAAGCAGAATCATCCATTGCATGTTCATGAAAAAGAAAAAGGCAGTCAGATAGCGTACGAACAGATAACGATTGAAATACATGTTTTTCAAACTAAGTTGCTTTTTTTCTAATTCGATTTTCCTTTTTACTGTATCCTGCACAATAGATCTTCCTTTCTATTTATTTTTTTGATACAAATAATTCATTTCCTGTGCAACTTCCAATAATGTCATCGTCGTCATCAGATGATCTTGTGCATGGACCATGATAATTTCCATTTCTATTTTTGTCCCACTAGCATATTCTTTCAGAAGTTGAGTTTGTGATTGATGCGCATGAAGAATCTCTTCATTTGCTTGTCGCAACTTCTCTTCTACTTCTTCAAACATCTCCTTACGCATCGAGCGAAATGCTTCATGTATCAGTGTTCGTGCATTTCCGCTATGAAAAATGATATCAAAAGACGTCACTTGTAGCGTTTCACTGTTTATTTTTTCAGCCATCTGTTTTCCTCCTTATTCGATCAGTTTGATAAATTTACTGCTGAAATTCTCAAAAATAGGTTCAGCTAAGATTTCCTGTTGCACGTTTAGCTGGTCAACTAACCTAACGATTGCTTTGGTCACGACCGTAATTCCTTCATTTTCGATATAAGAAGGCGAAACTAGAAAAACAAAATGGATTCCTTGATACTGATTCCATTGCATCCCTGAAGGAATCAATGCAACGGCTATCTTTGTTTCGATTCCAACTGGAACAGCGGGATGTGGGACTGCCACTGTATCACTGAATATGATTTGTCCCATACTTTCACGTTGCTGGATCTGCTTTCGCATTTCTCTTATATATCCTTCTTCTTCATTTATGCTCAGCTTTTGCAACAAATCATGAAGAACTTCTTCTTTTTTCGGTTCGTACGTATAAGTCTTGAAAAACTTTTCAGACAGCTGTTCGGTGTAAATCTGCTTTTTTTGCTGTAGAGAAAATGCTGGTATCGGTCGATCTGAGGAATGATAGGGTATGGATTCACCAATTACCTTTCGTATTTTATGAACATCATCTTCATTCAAAAAAATACTGACATGTAAAACTGGAATTTTAAAAAACATTGTCGAAAGATCAATAGAAGAAATAATCAGGTCGATGCCTTTTAAAGTTGTTTCATTGATCTCATAATAGCCTTTTACATTTACCACTGTAATATTTTTTCCAAATTCGCTGATCACACGATTCTTTAATAATTGAGCACTGCCATAGCCTGTTGCGCAGATGATCAACGCATGCAATTTATGCGTAGCTCTTTCTTTTTCCAATGCCGCCATGAGATGCAAAGCCAAATAGGCCCATTCATCTTCATTGATGGTATAGTTTTTCAAAGCCGGCATGTTGCTGAAATGCGTTTTTACTGCTTCAAAAACTTTGGGATTTTCTTTCTTTATCTCTTCAGTTAATGGGTTCTCAATGCGAATGCCTCGGCTCAATCGAATCATCATTGGTGACAAATGATCAAGCAGTCCATTGAAAAGCTGGAGATCCTCTATTAATGAAAAACAAAATTCCTGAGACAATCGTTTCAAAACTATCGCTACTTCCTTTGATAGTTCCTGATCATTTTTATTTTCTCTATGATTTGACTTAGCCATAAGGTGTAAAGTCAAATAAGCTATTTCTTCTTGGGGAAACGATACATCTGCGATTACCTCAATACGTTGAACAATGCGTTGCGCCACTTGATACTCTACTCGATCAGAAACTTCTTGTTCGATACCTAGTTCCTTGATTTCAAACCCTTCTCGTAGACGTTTGATTCCCAAAGCCAAATGTAAGGACAAATTCTGTATGATAAAATCAGAAACTTTTAACTTAGCTTCTCTTGTTTCATCGAGAATGATGATCACTAGCTCTTCAAAACTGATGTCTGTGAAAAAGCGACTTTGTCCTAAATATTCTTTCAATGAATTCCCATAATGGTTCCCGAAAAAAGTATCCATGATAAAATGCCGTCGATTTCTTTCTTCCCCTTCGATCCATATCCCTTGACCATGCTTAGAAACAATTTTTAGTGAATAAGGAATCAACCGCTCTTTGATTTCTTGCATGTCCTTTGTCAAACTAGAACGACTGATATAAAGCTCTTCTGCCAAATCATCCATAAAAAGAATGGCATCTTCCAAAAGCAGTTGGTTCAATATATACTTTTGTCGGTCTTCCGACTCACAAAATCCTTGAGGCTCTCTAGCATATCCGGGTATTATTTCTTGCCGACTCAAAAACAGATCAAATGTCAATCTCTGCAAAATGTGCAGTTGATAGCCATAACCTGGTTTAGCAATGATCTTACCTCCGTTTTTTTCTACTAACTCTTTGATCCGCTGCAAGTAATTACGGATCGTCCGATCAGATAATAACAATTCAGAAGCTAAACGTTGACTGGTGACATACTCCTTCCTGTGATCAATCAAATATCTCAACAGCAATTTTTCCTTCTGTTTCATTATCATCCACTCCTATTTCATCATATGTTCTCTTCGATCACCTCTGCTAACTTCTGGATGCCTGTAGGGATTGGGACATACGCTTGGAAAGGGATACTAACAACAGGCTTTCCAACAGATTCTCCTAATTTTTTGAATTTATCCAAAAACATCGTCGTTTGCGGGCTGATCAGAAATAAATCAAAATCACTATTCTTAATCATATTATCGCCTTCTGTAGCTGAAACTGCATCTACGAGTACCTCTTCTCCTTTTTGCTTAAAGAAATCCGTTGTCTTTGAGGCCATCATCGATGATGACATTCCTGCTGCACAAATAATCAATGCTTTTTTCATAAATCAATCACTCCTTTTATTTTTATAAACCAAGCATAACTTGTAAGCGTTTTCTATTCAAAATATATATTTCCGTAGCATTACGGAAAAAATGTGTATCATCACTTGAATAATGAACGTAGAACATTTCACTGATTTTCCGTAAAAAAAGATACACATGGAATGATAGCAATTTATCATCCATGTGTATCTTCACTTTTTCCTTATTTTTTATTCGATCTCATCTAATGATTCAAACCGTGTTTTTTTCTTATTTTGCGGATAAGTATCTCAGTCACCCCAATATACATGATTCCTAAACATACCCCAAGGATATTCTCAAAAATGCGGATCGTTACTGCTCCTGGAACACCAAATAAGCTTGTAGCGATTGTCAAAGCACCAAAGCAATTAAAAATTGTTTTATATCTATAGGTAGAACAAATACCTAAAGCTAGTCCACCCAATATACCGACCCACGCAAACGGAATAAATTGGCTGATACCAATAAATAAAGCACATCCGATCAATGAGCTGATAATTCTGTCTACTGCTCGTTCTTTGAAACCAATCGACATCAATCCATAGCTAGATACAATAGAAGAAAATGCAAACCCTGCCCACATCAATCGTTGAAAAGGGACATATTCTCCTGCGACAATCAAAAGACTGATACCAAACGCATAGCTGAGCATCCAAATTTTTTGTTGCGAATAAATATCTTTCAAAAAATTCTTTCTGAATAAGCTTTTGCCTCTATTCTTTTCTCGATGTTTTCTATAAAGGATAACTGAAAACCAACAAAAAAATAAAAACAATAAGCTACCTGTTTGTGTAAAGAAATCCTTGTTCAACAAATCTTTAGGTAACGAATAAACAATAAAAAGATAAGAAAAACCGTACAAAGAAGCATTCCCCATTTTGGGATCACTAGCAGTTGCCAGTAATATGCTACTTAGTAAAATAAAATGAATCAACACGCCCATAGCTGACCATTTAATCAGTTGGACATAAGGCGCTATTAATAGTGAGAGCATAACGATTGCTAAACTAATGATCGAATGAGAAATCTTATAACCAAAATCAACAAAACGAATACTCATCAACATACAGAATAAAACCACAGCGTATGGTTTATGCGTCGATTCAAACAATGTTGTAATGAAAATAATAAAACAAATGGCAAATAATACGATAAATAATGATCGTAAAAACAATGAACAAATATACATGCGCTTTTCTTTTCTAGAAGTTGCTTCCCGTATTTTTTGTTTTAAAATAAACGGATCTAGTTGCAGAGACTGATAAAAACTCACCTGTTGTCGTCCTTTCTTTTACTTTTATTTCTATATTTTTTACAGTCAACTATGACAGGTTGTAAATACTATGGAACATCATATGGCGTTGTTATTTTCTTGTCAACTATTTTCCCTATTCATATTTTTTTACAAAAAAACAGCTGACAGAGATTCTGCCAACTGCTTTTATCAGGTTATTTAATTAGCAACGATATTGACTAACTTATTTGGTACCGCAATAACTTTTCTGACTGTTTTGCCTTCGATATATTCTTGCACTGTTTCATTAGCTAATGCTACTTTTTCTAGCTCATCTTTTCCTAAGTCTCGGGGAACATTGCTTTTCGCACGAACTTTACCGTTTACTTGGAAAACAACTTCTACTTCGTCTTCCACAAGTGCTGCTTCGTCATATGTTGGCCATGGTGCGTAAGAAATACCACCTTCATTTCCAAGGATTGACCATAGTTCTTCACCCATGTGAGGAGCAATCGGTGCGAGTAGTTGAACAAATCCTTCGATATATTCATAAGGCAGAGCGTCCACTTTATAGGCTTCATTGATAAAGACCATCAATTGGGAGATTGCTGTATTGAAATGAAGATTCTCATAGTCTTCTGTCACTTTTTTCACTGTTTGATGGTACACTTTATCAAGTTTGCCGTCGTTCAATGTAGTGATACGGTCACGCATTTTATTGTTTTCATCAACGATCAAACGCCATACACGATCTAAGAATTTACGGCTTCCTTCTAAGCCATTTTCGCTCCAAGCAATCGAAGCGTCTAATGGTCCCATGAACATTTCGTACATGCGCAGTGTATCTGCACCGTAAGTTTCAACCACATCATCAGGATTGACTACATTACCGCGAGATTTTGACATTTTTTCGTTGTTTTCGCCTAAGATCATTCCTTGATTGTATAGTTTTTGGAATGGTTCTTTTGTAGGAACAACACCGATATCGTATAAGAATTTATGCCAGAATCGTGCATATAGTAAATGAAGTACCGCATGTTCTGCTCCACCAATGTAGATGTCAACTGGCAGCCAACGCTTCAACTTTTCATAATCTGCTAGTTCTTTTTTGTTATGAGGGTCGATATAACGCAGGTAATACCATGAGCTTCCTGCCCATTGTGGCATTGTATTCGTTTCGCGACGGCCTTTTTTACCTGTTACAGGATCAACGACATTGACCCACTCCTCAATATTTGCTAATGGAGATTCTCCAGTACCACTTGGCTTGATATTTTTTGTCTTAGGCAAACGTAATGGTAGCTCTTCTTCTGGGACAGCTGTGACTGTTCCGTCTTCCCAGTGGATGATTGGGATTGGTTCGCCCCAGTAACGTTGACGGGAGAATAGCCAGTCGCGTAAGCGATAGCTGACTTCTTTTTTCCCTACGCCATTTTCTTCTAGCCATTCATTCATTTTATCGATTGCTTCTTGTTTGTTCATACCGTCTAGAAATTCAGAGTTGATGTGTGTACCATCTTCTGTGTAAGCAGCTTTTTGAACATCTCCACCTTCGATAACTGGAAGAATCTCTAGTCCGAAAGTTTGAGCGAATTCAAAGTCACGTTCATCATGTGCTGGAACAGCCATGATTGCTCCTGTGCCGTATGAAGCTAATACATAATCAGCGATCCAGATTGGGATTTCTTTGCCATTGACTGGATTGATTGCGTAAGCACCAGTAAATACTCCTGTTTTTTCTTTTGCAAGATCTGTTCTCTTCAGATCTGATTTTTTCGCTGTCTCTTCGATATAAGCTTCTACAGCAGCTTTTTGTTCAGGAGTCGTAATTTCTCTAACAAGATCTAGTTCAGGTGCAAGAACCGAATAAGTTGCACCGAATAGAGTATCTGGTCGTGTCGTAAACACGGTAT
Source organism: Enterococcus sp. NBRC 3427 (assembly GCF_007996925.1). Taxonomy (NCBI): domain Bacteria; kingdom Bacillati; phylum Bacillota; class Bacilli; order Lactobacillales; family Enterococcaceae; genus Enterococcus; species Enterococcus sp. NBRC 3427. The sequence goes on from NZ_BJLL01000046.1 coordinate 7,726, forward strand.
AGGATTTATCCGTACCAGCCACTTTAAATTCAATATTTGCTCCCACTGAACGACCGATCCAATTTCTTTGCATTTCCTTGATGCTTTCTGGCCAGTCAACTAGTTCTAGATCATCCAATAAGCGATCGGCATAAGCAGTGATTTTCAGCATCCATTGGCGCATTGGTTTTCTGACTACGTCATAGCCACCACGTTCACTTTTTCCATCGATCACTTCTTCATTTGAAATAACTGTTCCTAATTCAGGTACCCAGTTTACCGCTACTTCTGCTTCATAAGCCAAGCCTTTTTCATAAAGCTTCGTAAAGATCCATTGTGTCCATTTGTAATACTCTGGATCAGTTGTATTCACTTCGCGATTCCAGTCATAACTAAATCCTAAAGAATTGATTTGGCGTCGGAATGTTTCGATATTTTTTTGGGTAAATTCAGCCGGATCGTTTCCTGTATCTAACGCATATTGCTCAGCAGGTAGACCGAATGCATCCCACCCCATTGGATGCAGTACGTTGTATCCTTGACTTCTTTTCACACGGGAAAGGATATCCGTTGCCGTATAACCTTCAGGATGCCCTACATGGAGCCCTTGTCCGGATGGATAGGGAAACATATCTAGTGCATAAAATTTTGGTTTTTCAGGATCATCATGGGTGTTGAAGGTATTCGTTTTTGCCCAGTATTTTTGCCATTTTTTCTCAATTTCTTTATGATTGTAACTCATTTTCTGTCCTCCTGTTCTATTAAAAACGCTTGTTTCTATTATAGCGAAAAAAACCGGCAGAATCTGTTTCTTTTTGTTTTCTTTTACTTTGTTTTCTCAAACTTCACAAAAGAAAAAAAAATCCTATAAAAAGATTGCTCTTTTTATAGGACGTAATCTACGCGGTACCACCTATTTTTACCTTAATGAAAAGGCCTCGAACGTTGTAACGGCCGTCACCGCCACTTGCTTACTCGAATATTCAGCAAGGGCAACTCAAAGGCGAGTTCAAAAGCATCCGTACACATTCTCACCAACCATGTGCTCTCTGAAACTTCAGTCTTTTTACTACTTCCTTTTCAAGTGTTGTCATATTTAAGTAGCCTTATAGTAACAAATATTTTTGTGGAATTCAATCGTTATTTCTTTGAACAGCTATTTTATTTAGCTACAATCAATGTTTGACCTGGATAAATAAAGTTGTTTTTGATATTGTTCCATTCGATTAGTTGAGCCATTGTAATTCCATGGCTGTCAGCAACGCCCCAAACAGATTCTCCAGATTTCACAGTATAGGTTTTCGAACCAGCAGGTGATTGTTGGTTTGTTGTTTGAGACGAACCTTTCTTCACGATCACTTGTTGTCCAGGATAGATGAAATTATTTTTGATATTATTCCATTCGATCAACTGATCCATCGTGATATGATGTTTGTTCGCTACGCTCCAAACTGACTCGCCTGCTTTCACGGTATACATCGTATTACCAGAGGATGATGTACTTGTTGTAGCAGACGTATTCGGTGTATTTGGTTTCGCTGCCGAAGTAGTTGAACCTGTATTGGTATTTGTTGAATTGCCGCCTTTAACGATCAATTGCTGTCCTGGGTAAATGAAGTTGTTTTTGATATTATTCCATTCGATCAGCTGATTCATCGTGATGCCGTTTTTATTTGCTACGCTCCAAACAGATTCACCCGCCTTGACTGTATAAGTGCCTTGAGACGAACTGCTGCCAGTATTAGCTGAACTGCTATTTGTATTGGCTGACGAACCTGTATTACTTGATGCGCTGTTTGTTGACCCACTGTTTGAAACAGTCAGTTGTTGTCCTGGATAAATAAAGTTATTTTGGATGTTATTCCATTGGATCAGTTGAGCCATCGTAATTCCGTATTTGTTGGAGACACTCCAAACAGAGTCTCCGGCTTTCACTGTGTATTTCGTTCCTGAAGCCGTATTAGAAGAACTTGAGTTAGACGAATTTGAACCACTTGTGTTCCCAGTACTTGAGCCAGTATTTGCTCCAGTATTAGAAGAACCGCCATTTGATACGATCAGCTGTTGTCCTGGATAAACAAAATTATTCTTGATATTGTTCCATTCAATCAATTGAGCCATCGTAATTCCGTGATCATTTGAGATCTTCCAAACAGAATCGCCAGATTGAACAGTGTATTTCGCCCCAGTTGTTTGTCCTCCGTTTGATGTACCAGCATTTCCTGAAGAATTGGTATTGTTACCAGAATTATTCGTCGAAGAGCCATTTTCTTGGCTACCCTTGATCGTTAGTTTTTGTCCTGGATAAATGAAATTGTTTTGGATATTGTTCCATTGAATCAATTGGTCCATTGTAATACCGAATTTATTGGAGATTCCCCAAACAGAATCGCCAGATTGAACAGTATAAGTGGTCGAAGTTGCTGAACCTGAGTTTGTATTACCAGAATTACTTGAACCGCTAGTACTACCTGTACTTCCAGTATTATTCCCACCTGTAGTGGCTCCACCGCCCGCGTTTCCGCTAGCTGGTGTATCATATTGGGTCAATCCGTAAGTCGTGATGATATTATTTAATTTGCTTGCATAACCAGGGTCAGTTGCATAACGACCTGTCAAACAAGCTGTCGCATCTGTATAGGATCTCGTGTTGCTCTTCCAAGTACCGGCATAGTAATAGCCGTTGCCAAATGAAGTATTTCTAAGTACATAGGCATTGTCATTGAACGATTCAGCAAAAGAAGGATATTGTCGGAAAGGCTCCTTTTTATTTACCCATTGATTATTTAAAAATTCAAGCGTATCCATGTAGACGGTTTGTCCTTGATAGCTGCCTTTTATCCCAAAAAGATTATAATAAGGTGCTTGCGATAACGCACTACTGCCCCAACCGCTTTCTACAACTGCTTGTGCGATCATCACTGATGCATACAAATCATTAGCTTGAGCAATTGGTTGCGCATAAGTAGCAATTTCTGTGATAAATGCCGCTGTGTTGATTCTTGCGCCGAACTGAACAGGTGTTTCATCCGCTTGAACAGGAACCGGCTGTACTAATGGAGCAGCGACAGAACAGCCTACCATCGCAGTTCCCACGATTGCTGCCCCTCGTTTTGCTTTTCGAAAACGTTTGGTCTGTTCTAAACGTCTCCGTTCTTTTCTTGCAATGTTTTCCATCTTCTATCCTCCAACTTCAATTTATCTATTATTAATAATTATAACTTCTCTTAATATTTATTAAAAGTTATTTAAGAGCTTTGTTGTTTTTTGTAATCATATTGTAATTTACCGTAATGAACAACTTCTGTTCATTTTCAAGTTCTTCCTACGTCTATGTTCTTATTTACAAGGATTTCGAAAAACACTGATTTTATTTTCCTAACATTTCATTTGTATTACCAAAAAATGTCTTTCCGGTTACAGTTATTTTTTTTATAAGAATATTGGTTACTCAAAGAGGGATCATACATTTGTTTTATCTCTTTACCGTTTTTTTCGCTGGACCAAAAATGCTATAATAAGTCATTGCTTCAAAGGAGGAATTGTATGAAATATAAAACATCATTTCAGGTGACTGGCAGCTTCTTTCTTGTCCTGTTTTTTATTTTGGGCTGGATCGTAAAGTTCCATCTGTCGTGGCTTTCTGGTTTCGATCAGTGGTTTACAGACATTGTCAGAGCTTCTTATCCTGATCTGAACAGCTACCAACTCTTTATGACTAAATTCGGTAATCCTCTTACCGTCATCATTTTATTTGCTTGTGCGGCTTTATGGATGTGGTATAAGAAAAAAAGGGCAGAAACGTTTTGGTTCGTTTCTGGATTTATTGTAATTGCTGGAATCATCAACCCGTTGATCAAACTATTTTTCATGCGAGAGCGCCCTTCACTGACACACTTAGTGGTTGAAACAAGTTATAGTTTCCCTAGTGGACATGCAGCAGGCAGTATGATTCTTTACGGCTCTTTCCTATTTCTGCTGCCAGCTTTTGTTCAAAAAAGAACCTTACGTACATTGCTTCAATTGCTGATGGTGTTTATTATAGTAAGTGTCGGGATAAGCCGCATTTATCTGGGTGTTCATTTTCCTACTGATATCATCGGCGGCTACTTACTCAGTCTTTCTTGGCTGTGCCTGACTTATCCAGTGTATAGAGAAAAAAGAAAACAAATAGATAACTCTTACAGAAAGAAGGACTTTTAATGACTTTTCCTTATTCAGAAGGAAATAAAAGATATCATTCTTGGAATTACGCTTTACGAAATGAGTTTGGCGGGAAAATTTTCAAGGTGCCGATCGATGGAGGGTTCGACTGCCCGAATCGAGATGGGACTGTTGCCCATGGCGGATGTACTTTTTGCAGTGTATCTGGTTCGGGTGACATGATCGTTGCACCTGAAGACCCACTGCCAATCCAATTCCAGAAAGAAATCGACATGATGCATCAAAAATGGCCTCATGTCCAACAATACATCGTTTATTTCCAAAATTTTACAAACACCCATGCGCCAGTTGAAATAATCAAAGAACGATTTGAGCAAGTAGTCAATTTACCAGGTGTCGTAGGATTATCAGTCGGTACACGACCGGATTGTCTGCCAGATGAAGTAGTTGATTACCTTGCTGAACTGAATGAGCGGATGTATTTATGGGTAGAACTTGGATTGCAAACAACTTTTGAAGAAACTTCAAAACTGATCAACCGAGCACATGATTATCAAACTTATTTAGATGGCGTGGCTAAATTGCGCAAACATAATATCCGTGTTTGTACGCATTTGATCAACGGATTACCAGGCGAAAGTTTAGAAATGATGAAAGAAAATGTCAGACGCACTATTTTAGATTCCGATATCCAAGGAATCAAGCTCCATTTGATGCATCTGATGCGCAAAACGAGAATGTTGCGAGACTATCATGAAGGTCGACTTCAATTAATGAGCCGTCCTGACTATGTCAATGTCATTTGCGACCAGCTGGAAATGATACCAAAAGAGATCATCATCCATCGTTTGACAGGGGATGCGCCGTGGGATTCCTTGATTGGACCAATGTGGAGCTTGAAAAAATGGGAAGTCTTGAATGCAATTGATGAAGAACTTCTTCGCAGAGATAGCTTCCAAGGAAAATATGATGTACGGAAAAAGGTGAGTGTCTGATGTTGCAAACTGCTTTGCATTTCAGCCACACATTACTGCAAGAAATCTTGCAACCAGGAGATCACGTCGTAGATGCAACGATGGGCAATGGCCACGATACGGTTTTTCTAGCAGAACACATCGGAAAAACTGGTCATGTCTATAGTTTCGATATCCAGCAACAAGCAATCGATGCTACTCGTGAAAAGCTAGAACAGCATCAGTTAGAAGAACGTGTCTCATTGTTTCTACAAGGCCACGAAACGTTAGGAGAAGTGATAGCTGAACAACAAGATCTCAAAGCAGGGATCTTCAATCTAGGGTATCTCCCAAAAAGTGATAAAGCAATCATCACTATGCCAGAGACTACACGCACAGCTATGGAAGAAATATTGAAACGACTTGTGCCTCGCGGACGATTGATCCTTGTCGTCTACTATGGTCATGAAGGCGGAGAAAAAGAACTGGATATGGTTGATTCTTTTTGTTCCAAACTGCCACAGGAAACATATAATGTGCTGAATTATCGGTTTATCAACCAAAAGAACCAGCCGCCTATTTTATATTGTATTGAGAAAAAAAGATAAATAAAAAACGCAAAACATAAATGATATGTTTTGCGTTTTTTTCTCTAATACTCAGGTTAGAGCGTTGATTTCACAACCTCTTTATTCACGGTGCTCAAAAGCTTGCATCTGCGGTAATAAGTCCAACCAAATCAAAAACATGAGAAGCTGTTTTTGATTGGCTGTTCTTATTACTTGATGCAGGACAGCTTTTGCACAACCTCTTTATTCAAATACAAATTGATTATGATAAAGTTCCGCATAAAATCCATTTTCTGCTAATAACTCGTGATGACTGCCTTCTTCAATGACTTCCCCATCACGCAAGACAACGATTCTATCTGCATTCAAGATCGTTTTCAGCCGGTGAGCAATCACAAAGCTGGTTCTTCCTTTGATTGCTTCATCCATTGCTTTTTGGATCCTTGCTTCTGTTACCGTGTCTACATTACTTGTTGCTTCATCCAAAATCAATAAAGATGGATTTGTGATGATCGTTCGAGCAATACTGATCAACTGCTTTTGACCTGTACTGAACAAATTGTTTTCTTCGGATATCTCTGTATCATACCCTTTTTCTAACGTCATGATGAAGTCGTGAATGTTCGCTTGTTTTGCTGCATTGATGACTTCTTCATCTGAAGCATCTGGTTTACCGAATGTGATATTGTCTTTGATGGTGCCAGAGAACAATACGGATTCTTGCAAAACGATTCCTACATGTCTACGTAATGCATCTAGATCATACTCTCGGATATCTATTCCATCAATTACTACTGACCCATCATTGACATCGTAAAAACGATTCAGCAGATTCATGATCGTCGTTTTCCCAGATCCGGTTGGTCCAACAAGAGCAACCATTTCTCCTTTGTCCACATTGATTGAGACATCTTTCAAGACTAGTTTTTCTGGAGAATAACCAAAATCTACGTGTTGCAAGGCAAGTCCTTGTTCCACTCCATCAAATGCTTTACCGTTTTCTGGTTTGACTTCATCTTTTTCATCAAACATTTCATTTAATCGTCTTGCCCCTGTGATTGCTAATTGAATCATGCTGTACCCAGAAGAAATCTGCATCAATGGTTGGTAGTATTGTTGTGAATATTGGACAAATGTCACAACTAAGCCTAACGCCACCGAACGTTCCAAATCGCCATTCAATGCTAACCAACCGCCGAAAAAGATAACGATTGCTGTATTGACTAGTGACATTCCTTGCATCATCGGAAATAGTAGGCCAGAATAAGCTTGTCCTTTGAACGTTGCTTCGCGAACACTTTGATTATGTTCTAAGAATCCTTCAATCGTCTCTTCTTGTAAGCCATTTGTGATGATAACACGTTGTCCGCTGATTTTTTCATCCATATAGCCATTCAGTTTTCCCACTTCATCTTGCTGAAGATCCACGTATTTTCGCGCTTTTCGGATAATCAAGACAGCTATCAAAATAGCGACTGGAGTAGAAGCAATCGTAGCCCAAGCTAATTCTACATTTTGACGAAACATCATAATCAAGATTCCGACAAGTAAAACAGCATTCGTGATGACTTGAAGCAATGCTTGGTTCAAACTATTTTGAATATTATCTAAGTCACTGGTAAAACGACTTAAAATCTCACCATCCTGATGAGAATCAAAGAAGCGAATCGTCAATTTTTCCAATTTGTTGAATAAACCGATACGCATCCGGTTCGTTGACTTTCCTACTACTTGAGTGAATAAAATACTATAAATAAAGTTGGCTGCACTAGCTAATACATAAAACAACAAGAGTTTCCATATCACAGAAACAAATTTGCTTTTATCGTCTACGCCTTGCATCAAGCCACCTACGTAATTTGCTAATTCTTGGAAAGCTTCCCCGATATACTGAGGTGCTTTTACTTGTAGATAGGTAGCAATAATTACTGTGATAAAGATAAAGAAAAAGGAGAGTTTGTACCGCTTCAAATAGTGATAGAAAAATTTACTTGCTTTTATTAAATCAGTCATACTTACTCCTCCGTTCCTTTTTGAGTTTCAAAGATTTCCTGATAGACACGGTTTCCAGCTACCAATTCCTCATGGGTTCCTTCACCGACTAATCTACCTTCATCCAATACTAAGATGCGGTCTGCTTTGACAACAGAAGCAATTTTTTGTGCGATGACGATCGTCGTTGTTCCCTTCAAATCTCGATCAAGTGCTTCTCGGACCAGTTTTTCAGAGCGAGCATCCAATGCACTCGTACTATCATCTAAAATCAAGATCTTTGGATTACCGATAACACCACGAGTAATAGATAGTCGCTGCTTTTGTCCACCAGAAAAATTGCTGCTTCGTTCTTCTACTGGTGCTTCGTAACGATCAGATAACTTTTCGATGAATTCTTTTGCTTGAGCAATAGAAGAAGCATGTTCCATCTCTTTTTCTGTTGCATTCTTTTTTCCTTGGCGCAAGTTTTGAGCAATCGTTCCTGAGAATAAAATTGCTTTTTGCAAAACAAAGGACACCGTTTGTCTTAAACTCTTTTCATTTACTTGGCGAAGATCTACACCACCTACTTCTACTTTTCCTTCTGTTGGATCAAACAGACGAGGAATCAGCTGTGCTAGTGTGGATTTCCCGGCGCCAGTCGCCCCGACGATCCCGACCATTTCTCCAGGTTTGATAGAAAAGCTGATATCTTTAAGCGTATCTGTATCCTCACCAGGATAACGAAAAGAAACATGGTCAAAAGTGACAGAACCCGTCAACTCTTGTTCTGGAACGTCTAAATAAGTAAGATCTGGTTCAGCATCTAAAATTTCCGCAATCCGCTTCAGCGATACGGCTGCTCTTGAAGTCATCATCATCATCATTCCACCGATAATGATCGCCATCATGATCTGCATCAAGTAATTCATGAATGAAGCAATTCCACCAATTAACGTAGGATCATCTTTAACAAGATCGCTCACAAAAAAGATCGCCCCAACCACAGCCAAATTGGCAGCCAGCATGAAGGACGGGATCATCACAGAAAATAATGTACCGACTATGATGTTGTGTTTTGTTAAGTCCTCACTTACTTTGCTGAATGTCTTCAATTGGTTTTCTTCCTGTACAAAAGATTTCACCACACGAATCCCTAGTAAGTTTTCTTTTGCAATGCTATTTACACGATCAATCAGTTTTTGAATGATCATGAAGTGCTTACCCATCCGTGTAAATGAAAGTGCCGTGATAAGAAATACCGTAACGATAAGCGCTACGATGATCCACCACAATTGTGGCATCGTGATCATAGCTAAAATGAAGGCACCAATAAATAAGAATGGAATTCGAAAAAGTGATTGCAAAGAAATCATCACTAAATTTTGGATTTGCGTGATATCATTTGTTAGACGAACAACAAGATTCCCAGCAGAGAACTGTTCGATATTCCCAAATGAAAATGTCTGGATCTTTCGAAATGCTTCTTCTCGGATATCTGCACTTACGCCCTGAGCTACTTTTGCAGAGAAAATCGTGTTCGTTACACCTGCGGCTAATCCTAGCAAAGCCAGACTGATCAGGTAAATACCGATTGTTTTCATTTCATCATTATCTTCTGTAATAATAGCTTCCAATACTTGCTGTAGTAACTTAGGTTGCCATAATGCTGCTGCAACCATGACTGCTACGGACAGCAAGGAAATAAAAACAGCTACTTTATATTTTTTCGCATGTCGTAAGATTAATTTCATTCGTAGATTACACCCCTTTGTTTAAATTGACAGGACTAATTTAACACTGTAAAATTAGACCGACTAACAATTTACCATGTTTAAAAAGATAATGCAATACACGAGGTTGATAAAATGGAAATAAAGCTTTCTCAAGCAATCATCATTCAGGCCGCCTTTGATATCCTGGCTGAAACACAAGCTCTTTCGCAGCTTTCCATGCGAAACATCGCAAACAGAATTCATGTTCAAGCACCTGCTTTATATTGGTATTTCAAAAATAAACAACAGCTCTTGCAGAAAATGGCTGAAACAATGGAAGAAGAACTAGCGCTTCCAGATCCAACTTTGCCCTGGAATGAACAATTGCTGCAATATATGGAAAATTACTATGACCTTTACACACGTTTTCCTTGTGGGGCAGAATTAGAAATCAATACTGTGCCCGCTTTTCCGAGTCGATTAGAACATTTGGAACAAATGATCCAATTACTTGTTCGTGAAGGATTTTCAGTCACCCAAAGTCATCAGGCCATTGCCTCTCTCCACAATTTATTGATTGGACAGCTAATGGATCAGCAGCATGAACAACAGCTTCGGCAAAAGATTATGGATGGAAATGAATTTTTGAAAGAAACAGTTCTATTTATGCGTAATTATGTAGTTGAAAATCAATTAGAGGGATTTAAAGAAAGTATGCAGTCCCATGCAGAATTGAATGAAAAAGCACTCTTTCTAACGAGTGCACAAACCTATATTGAAGGTTTATGCCAACAAAATAAAAGAAGAGAAAACGATCGATAAAAAAAGCTCCTATAAAGGTCACCAACAAAGTGATCTCTATAGGAGCTATCTTTTTAAGTCTCTTTTTTACTTTTCTTCCATCAGCCACACCAATGCACGTTGGATCCATTGATCCCAGAAGACCCAGTTATGATCGCCAGGTCCTTGTTCAAAGGTGACCGCTAAGCCTTGTTCCTGCATAGCAGATACCATTTCCTGATTTGCTTGATAAAGAAAATCAGATTCCCCACAAGCCATATAAAACCTTGGGACTGGTTTTCCGCTTTTTACTAATTCTTTCAACAAATATTGCGGATCATTCTTTGAACCTTCGATTTGATCCAATGGTCCAAAGATCCCTTCCCAAAAGGCTGCTTTACGTACCATCAAAAGGTCATCCATTCGGTTCCCTACAGAAACAGCGCCTGAAAGAGAGATTACTGCTGCGAAATTTTCTGATTTTGCAAGGCCTAGTTTTAATGCGCCATATCCGCCCATCGATAATCCAGCGGCATATGTTTTTTCCCTTTTTCTTGTTAATTGCGGGAATAGTTCATGACAAATCTCAGGTAGCTCTTCTGCAATGAACGTCCAATATTTCATATCATAAACCGTATCTGTATACCAGCCAAGATCAGTAGATGGCATGATGACAGCTAATCCGTAGTCTGCTACATAACGTTCAATCGACGTACGTCTTTCCCATACACTATGATTGCCACCCATCCCATGAAGTAAATATAAAACAGGTATGTCCGTTGTCGCTTGCTCTGAACTGGTGCCAATCACCTTTTTAGTTGTTTGTGGGAGTATCACATTTAGATTGACTTCCATTTCTAATACATTCGAATAAATATTTGCTTGAATAAATGCCATATTTTCGCCTTCCTTAGTAAGAAGTTATTTTTGAATAACTTTAAATTTGAATGATTCGGCAAAGTACATGTCTCGACCGAAACTACTGTTTTATTTTACCACTTTTTTCATGAACGAAAAGCGTTAAGACCAAAGCAATGATCACGAGTAACAAGCCAACTAGATAAACGGAATGTAACCCATCATAAAGAATTTTTCTTAATGGTAACAGAATATCCGCATCGATATATTTAGCCATATTTAGCCGTTTGTGGATTCACCAGTTTGTTCATTATATCTGCATCATTTGTTAAATTTGCTGCTGCAAGTTCTCGTTTAGTTACCCCATTTATCAATAAACCAAAAATAGAAACCATAACTGTTTGACCAATTGTTCGAACTAACGTATTAAAAGAAGTTGCTACACCAAGCTGATCACGAGATACACTATTTTGTGCACTGACAGTCGAGGTAGTCATGGTCACACCTAAGCCTATACCGATGATTGTTGATATAGCAAAAAACCATAAATAGTTACTTCTGAAAGGCATAAGATACAACCAAGCGCCCCCAATAGCTGCGATCAGTAATCCAATTCTCAAGACCCAATGAGTTTTCATTTGAGTCATCCACTTGCTTGCAAGGAAAGAACCGACCATCCAGACTAGTGATAATGGTGCTAATACCAACCCACCAATTGCTGCATTCAGTCCTAATACACCTTGCATCCACATAGGAATATAAACATCGATTCCCATCAAAAAACCACTAGCCAATGCTGCAGCCAAGTTGACCACAACAAATAGTGGATTTTTGAATAAATGCATCATGATGACAGGATCTTTAGCTCTTTTTTCGGCAAAAATAAAAATACCTAACAGTACGATACTACCTAGCAGCAAAGCAGAAACAAGCGGACTCATTCCTTCGTCTCCTAATAATTGGAACCCTAACAGCAATGAGACAAGCATGGCCATCAAACTAAAACTACCAAAAATATCCATTGGTTTAGACTCATGTATGATTTTTGGTTCATTTAAATATAGCCAAATCAAAATAATTAATAGAATTCCGATCGGCACATTGATAAAAAAGATCCAGTGCCAGCTGATCGTTTCAACGATGAATCCTCCCGCAAGCGGTCCAAAAACACTGGCAATTCCCCAAGCTGAACTATTCAAGCCTAAAACTTTTGCTCGCTTCTCAATAGAATAAAGATCGCCAATGATCGTCAAAGCTACTGGCATCATTGCTCCAGCGCCCATCCCTTGAATCGCACGAGCAGCAATCAACCCGATCATGCTTTGAGATAAACCGCAAAATAACGAACCGATAATAAACAATAATGTCCCAAAAATAAAAATTGGTTTCCGTCCCACTTTATCCGCAAGTTTTCCGTAAATCGGAGTAAGCATAGCGTTTGTCAGCAAATAAATCGAAAATACCCAGTTCATGATTTCCATTCCATGTAATGAGCCGACAATCGTTGGCATAGCGGTTGTTACAATTGTTCCTTCAATAGCCGTCATGAACGTTGCAATGAAAACACTCACTGTGACTAAAGCAACATTTGTTTCTTTTTTCATCTTATTCCTCCTTTTTCATCATGACAGGGTCTAAAAATAGATAAATACTCACTATCTTTTTCAAGAGGTGCACTGCCATAAAAAAAGCTGGAACAACCACCATTCGGCGATCGTTCCAGCTGAATATAGCTTATTTTGCTAAACTTGCTTTCAATGCATCTACTTTGTCCGTATGTTCCCAAGGCAAATCCACATCTGTACGACCAAAATGACCGTAAGCAGCTGTTTGTTTGTAAATCGGACGACGCAAATCAAGCATCTCGATGATTCCTGCTGGCCGAAGATCGAAGTTTTCTCTCACTGCAGCAATCAGTTCTTCTTCCGGAACCGTTCCAGTACCGAAAGTATTGATGGAGATCGAAACAGGTTGAGCAACACCAATCGCATAAGCTAGCTGTACTTCTGCTTTGCGAGCAAGCCCTGCTGCAACGATGTTTTTAGCAATATAACGTGCAGCATAGCTGGCAGAACGGTCAACTTTTGTCGCATCTTTACCAGAAAAAGCACCGCCACCATGACGAGCATAACCGCCATACGTATCAACAATGATTTTTCTTCCTGTTAATCCGGCATCCCCTTGAGGACCACCAATGACAAATCGGCCAGTCGGATTGATATAATATTTTGTTTGATCATCTAATAATTCAGCTGGAATAACTTCCTTCACTACTTTTTCGATGACATCATGACGAATTGTTTCATTATCTACTGCATCATCATGCTGTGTTGAAATAACGATTGTATCTACGCGTTCAGGTTGTCCTTGATCATCATATTCAACTGTGACTTGAGATTTTGCATCTGGACGTAAATACGTTAATTCATTTGATTTACGCAAATCTGCCAAGCGGCGTACCAGACGATGACTCAAAGCGATTGGTAAAGGCATTAGTTCCGGTGTTTCATCTACAGCAAAACCAAACATTAACCCTTGGTCGCCAGCACCAATTTCATCTAATACGTCTTTTTTATCTTCATCCCGGATCTCAAGTGCTTCGTCAACTCCTTGAGCAATATCAGGAGATTGTTCATCAATCGCAACCAATACAGCTGCTGTATCTCCATCAAATCCGAATTTTGCACGTGTATAACCAATTTCTTTTATTGTTTCCCGTACGACTTTTTGAATATCTACATATGCCGTCGTAGATATTTCTCCAAATACTAAAACAAGCCCAGTTGTTACAGATGTTTCACACGCTACTCGTGCTGTTGGGTCTTGTTCTAAAATTGCATCCAAGATTGCATCACTGATTTGGTCAGCGATTTTATCTGGATGTCCTTCAGAAACAGATTCTGATGTAAATAAGTGTCTTTCTACCATTATAATGATTCCCCCTAGTTAAATTCGGTTACAAGGCATCTCCGTCCTGCGGATCCTTTCGGGAACTTGCAACGAACCAAGTATAGCAGATAAAACAGTTTTCTGCTCGTATTTTTTCATTTTTTTGCTTAAAAAATATAAATATTTTACATTAGATTTATCCAAAAAAGCTTAGCACAATCATCTATAAAGATAACTCTGCTAAGCCTTTTAAAATCATTCTTTCAGATAAAAAGAAAAAGATACTCATCAAGTATCTTCCATGACCCGTACGGGATTCGAACCCGTGTTACCGCCGTGAAAGGGCGGTGTCTTAACCGCTTGACCAACGGGCCAATAAAATAAA
>NZ_BJLL01000047.1:0-21309 GCF_007996925.1 Enterococcus sp. NBRC 3427
TCAAAAATGAAATAGAAAGACAAAAAAGTTGAAAAAGATCGTAAATAATTGAACTTCTTTTTCCTGAAGCGGTAAGAATAGGGACTTTTATACATTCTCTCTTGGCTATTCTTTCTTTAAGCTTCAAATCCATTTCTGTCCGATACATCTTTGAACCAATGACCCGATTTCTTGATCGTTCTTTTTCCATCTTGTGCTAAATCTACCGAAATAAAACCGTAACGATTCTTATAGGCATTGGTCCACGACCAGTTATCCATACATGTCCACATATGATAACCTAAACAATTGGCACCTTCTTGAATGGCTTGATGGACATATTTCAGATGAGATTGAACAAATTCGATCCGATAATCATCGTGGATCATACCATCTTCCTTGATAAATCGTGCTTCGTTTTCTACACCCATGCCGTTTTCAGAAATAAAACAGTCGATATTCCCATAATGATCTCGTACATTGATCAAAATATCATAGATTCCTTTTTCATAGATCTCCCATCCGCGATAAGGATTCATTTTACGACCAGGCATTTCATAATTGTCGAAGTAATCCTCAGGCATAGGACCGTTTTTAGTATCGATTGGTGTTTCTTTTGCTTTTATTCGGCGTGGCTGGTAATAATTAATTCCCAAAAGATCTACTGTGTTTTCTTTAATGATCGTCAAATCATCTGGATGGATCTCCGGCATTAGATCGAGTTCTTTTATTTTCTCGATCAATTCACTTGGAAACTCACCTTTTACAGCTGGATCAAGGAATGAACGATTGAAGAACGCATCTGCTATTCGTGCTGCTTTAACATCTTCGGGATTTGATTCGTCTCTTGGATAACTCGGTGTCAAATTCAAGATGATTCCGATGACACCGTTTTGATCCATTTCATGGTAAGCTTTGATGGCTAACGCTGAAGCCAACGCTTCATGATAACCAACTTGGATTGCCTTTTTCATATCTGATTCTTCCGGATAATGCCATCGATACAAATAACCTGCCTCGACTGGAACGATCGGTTCATTATGGGTAAACCATTTTTTTACTTTCGAACCAAACAATTGAAAACAACTTTTTGCGTATTTTTCATAAGCTTCAACCGTTTCTCGGTTCAACCATCCGCCTTTTTCTTGCAGATACATCGGCATATCGAAATGATACAGATTAACAAAGGGTTCGATACCGTTTTCAATCAACTCATCAAAATAGCGATGATAGAAACGAACGGCTTCTTCGTTGATTGTTCCAGATTCATCAGGTATCAAACGGCTCCATTGGATAGAGGTTCGAAATGAATTATGCCCAGTCTGTTTCATCAACTGTACATCCTCTTGATACTTCGTATAAACTTGCGAGGTTTTTTCAGGTCCTACTTGATCAAAGAACTTTTGCGGTTCGTTTTTGTACCAATAATCAAAAATGTTCTCTCCTTTTCCATCGCCTGAAATTCTTCCTTCTGTTTGTGGACCACTTGCTGCAGAGCCCCACCAAAAGTTTTCTGGAAATTGATATCTTTTCATCAAAGCACCTCTTTTTCTTTTTTAGTTGATTCCATGTATGATATTTTCCATCACAATCACTTTTTCATTTTCTTCCTCTTCTTTTTTGATTCGTTTCAACAGCTGCTCTGCTGCTCGTTCCCCGATTTTATCTGTTGGTGGCGTGACCGTGATTTTCGGAAGGATACTCAGATCGTTTTTATCTAAATAATCATAGTGACTGAACGCAATATCCTTCCCGATTCTGACACCTTCTTGATTGAAACATTCGATGGCACCAATCGACATATTGTAATTGCTGACAAAAATAGCAGTTGCCCCTTTTTCTAATAATGCTTTTGCCCCGTAATAGCCGCTTTTTCTAGAATAGTCTCCTGTAAAGATCTCTAAATGGATAGACGGATCCTTTTGTACCGCTTCTTTAGCTCCAGCTAAACGTTCTCTTGCTACGTAATCTGTTTGAGCGGCAGCAATAAATCCTATTGTTTTATGTCCTTGTTCGCCATGATGAGCAATCACTTTTGCTACACTTTCTCGATCATTCACTACTATTGTATCAATACCTGCTGGCCCATCCGGACAATTCAATGCGACAACTGGGATACTCATTTTTGTCAGCATTTCAAATCCAGACCACTCTTCTTCTGATAAGAAGACGATCAACCCATCGATTGCATGCTTCATCAGGTATTCAATTTTTTGTTCGATTTTTTCTGGCTGATCGGCAAACCCGCTTAATAATAAGCTATACCCATTTTCTTCAGCTACTCTTTCGATCCCTGAAACAACCTCCGAACCAAAACGGCTAGATATCCCGTTTATCAAAAGTCCAATAGAGAAACTTCGATTATTCTTCAACCCTTTAGCAATGATGTTTTCTTTATAGTCCAACGCTGAAATCGCTTCTGCTATTTTTTCCATATTCTTTTCCTTCAGCTGCTGACCGTTTAAATAGCGGGAAACTGTTCCCACTGAAACACCAGCCATCTTAGCCACGTCACGGATCGATGCCATACATTTTCACTCCTGCCAGTTACATTTGATTTCTCTTTCTTGTTGTTCGACCATGATGACCGCTTTCTTTGCATAATGCCTCTTGTCATCAATATCCATATAACTAAAGTCTTCAGAAGTGAGTTCAAAAACAAGCAGTCTTTCCTCTTGAGATTGCAATTCATCTTTACGAAAAGCTTTCAATAATTTCGTTCTTTGGATGACAGCGCCGTCAATTAATCGGACATAGACAAGAGTACTTGTTTTACCTGAAACACTTCCTGTATTTTTAACTTTAATTGATATTATTACTTTGTCAATATCCGTTTTGACTTCCATCTGACTGTATTCAAATGTTGTATAGCTTAGACCATGTCCAAAAGGATAAAATGGACTGCCGCTTAAATCATAATAATTCTCTTGTTTAGAAGCAGCACGCTGATAGTAATAAACAGGTAGTTGCTGACTATTTCTAGGATAAGACAAACTCAATCGTCCGCTTGGGTTATTTCTTCCAGAAATCATCTGTGCAATGGCTTTTCCACCCTCCTGTCCAGGAAACCATGCTGTTGCAATGGCATTCGTAAATGACTCGATTTTCATCAAATCGTAGGGTCTTCCTTGCACAAGTATCGTGATGATTGGCTTGCCTAGTTGATGCAATTGTTCGATCAGCTGTTCTTGGTATCCACCTAAAGAAAGAGAAGCAACATCTACATTTTCTCCAGAATCCATGTTGATCCCTTTCGATGAAACTGCCCCGTTACAAAGGAATTCCATATCAAAGTTCCGCGCACTTGATCCACCTAGAACTGCAATGATCACATCTGAGTTTTGAGCAAGGGTCACCGCTTCTAATAATTTTTCTTCCTGATCCTCCTGATTTCTTACTTCACATCCTTGTGCATAAGAAACCGTTGATTGGGGAAACTCTGTTTTTATTTCTTGTACTATCGTTTTTTTCAAACGGTCTTCTGTTTGTGGTGCAGAGTAGTCTCCCAACAAGTGGTATACATCGTGAGCATTTGGTCCTATAACAGCAATGTTTTTTACTTGTTGATCCAACGGCAATATACCGTCATTTTTTAGTAAAGTGATACTTTCTTTTGCTGTCTCTAAATTTAAGTGCTCTGATTCCTCCATGAGATGATCCCAATACTCCTTTGGATCGTTTGCAAACGGCTGTTCAAACAAACCCAATAAAAATTTGACAGATAAAACTCGGCGAACTGCTTGATCTAGTAGCTGTTCATCTACGACTTGATCATCAATGGCTTCTGCAATCTTGGTATAGGTCTCGTCCCACAAACTTAGATCGATTCCTGCCGCTAATGCATATGCTGCAGCAGTCTTTTTATCTGTAAAAACATCGGATAAACGATCCAAAGCAACACCGTCTGCCATAACGATCCCTTGATAACCGATCTCTTTTCGTAATATTTGCTCAAAAAGCGCTCGATTGATATGACAAGGTACCCCGTCGATATCATTATAAGCAGCCATGACACCTACTGCATTTCTTGTACTCTTCAATAATGGTCCGTAAATATCGGAAAACTCTCTGCGTCCAATCGTCACTGTGCCTGAATTATGACCGCCTAAAGCTTCTCCTTGTGCGATACAGTGCTTTAACACAACACCGATCTGATCCTTCTTCTTATTGATTTCCTCTACTGTCTGATCAAGAAAAGAAACTTTTTCTGAAATAATCTCTCCTTGAAACCCTCGAATGACCGCTTCAGAAAAACGAGCTGAGAGAATCGGATCTTCCCCAAAACACTCTTCTGTCCTTCCCCAACGAGGATCTTTTGCCAGATCCAAAGTCGAAACCAACGCTAAATGAACACCTTTAGCAGCCAGTTCTTTTGCCATCAATCGGCTCGTTTGTTCTAATAACGCTACATTGAAGGTATTTCCACGGCCGATATTCGTTGGATAAGAAATCCCATCCAAACCTTGATGACCATGTGGACATTCTTCCACAAGCAAAACAGGAATTTTCCATCGCGAATGCTGTAGTACATATTCTTGGAGTAGATTAGCCACCTTCCAGCTTTCTTTTGCAGGAATCCCATTCTTATAATCTGTCTTAGACCACGGATCAGAGCGAAACAGACCGTATAAGGCACCCAGACCGCCTCCCCATTTAACATGTTCTTTTAACTTTTCTGTTAATTCGATCTTGTCTCCATTTTTTTCATAACATTCCCAACCATACAAATGCTGGTTTACCTGTCCTACTTTTTCAGCAATATTCATCCGCGAAAGTAAATCTTCTACTCTTTGGCGGATGGTTAACTTTGGGTTTTGATACGGGTAATCGTACACCTTAATATCCTCCTTCTGCCAATTTTGCCTTATTAGCGGCTAATACAAATGGCAGGAATAAAAATACATCTAGAATGATAAGTATTACTGTTAAGACTGCTGCTCGTATATCGCCTCCTGTAGCAATAAAAGATTGTATAACCGGCGGAGTGATCCAAGGTGCAGCAGCAACTGTTTTACTGATGATTCCAAGACTTGTGGCTGCGTAGGCAATAATCAAGTTAATAGATGGTATAATAGCGCAAGGAATCATATATATTGGATTCATGACTACTGGTAATCCAAACATAATTGGTTCCGTAATATTAAATAAACAAGTAGTCAGACCAAATTTAGCGATCGATCGCTGTTCTTGACGTTTAGAAGCCCACAAGATAGCAATAACTAACGGTAAAATACACCCACCACCTCCAATCAATCCAAATGCATTGGTAAAGGGCTCCGTAATAATATTAGGAATTTCTTTTCCTACTGAAAAAGCATCCATGTTTTCCTGAATAGATTGTAACAAAGGTGCTTGCCGTATAGGAGCCAAAATACTCGAACCATGCATCCCAAACACCCATAAGAAATCAGAGAAAAACTGTAAAAATAAGATGCCTGGGACGGATAAAACAAAAGCTTTCAATGGCGTCTGAATCGCTAATTCAATTAATTGCGGAACATTCAAACCAGTCGTATGGTTTAAAGTAAAAACGACAACTGAAAAAAATAAAATGACAACTATTTCTGGTACTAAAGAATTAAATGACGTGGCTACTGCCGGTGGAACTCCTTCTGGCATCCTGATTTTAAAACTCTTCATTTTCGCTAATTTGATAAATAATTCTGTACTGACAAGGGCAGCAATCATCGCCGTTGCTAAGCCAGACGAAGAAGTCAGACTTTGTAAGAAAACCCCTGTAGCTTCTGCTGTATTTCCGTCCAACAAAGTGACTGTACTTGATAAAGGCATCAAAATAAACATTACGGCTGTACTTAGAATTCCTGCATGAACAGGACTAAATGATGGATCATCAATCACGCCTATTTGGATATAATGGGTTGCCAAATTCCAGCCGATATTGTAACACACGATAATAGCTAAAATACTCATCGTACCATTATTCACGATTGAAGCAAGTTCAGCCAATGGACTTAGATCAAGTACTCTTTGGATTGTTGCATTTGAAAAAATCAGAGCATTCAGCAAAACCATGACAGAAGCAGCCATTACTAACGGCATAGTAACGATAAAACTGTCTCGAATGGCCAGCAAGTGCCGCTGGCTACTCATCTTAGATACGATTGGTAGCATTTTTTCAGATAGTCTGTCTACGACTTTCATTATTTCATCTCCTAGATTCTAAAATTGAACCGGTTCATTTTTAATATAGCATTTTTCTAAAAGATTGCAACACATTTTTTAAAACGCTTTCTGAAAGTGGTGGATTTTTTATGACTTTTGAAAATTTATTCTATTTAATGGTATTTTGTGAATTTTTTCTCTTCCATCCGTTTGAAGTTTTACTTTCCAATGGTATAATTTCTTTATCCTATCAAATGGGGGAAGTATTTTGAAGAAATTAATCGTACTATTTATTTTGTCTGCGGGACTTTTGACATTGACTGGCTGTGATTTGTTTGGCGGCTCTGACCAATCCTCGGACGAAACAACCGATTCTTCTGTCTTAAAAGCGGAAAAAGCAGATATCACTAACAGTGTATATACGCTAAAAGTACGTAAAGATATGGATTTATCCGCGGGACAGTTGACATTTACAGATAAAAAAATGGAATGGACACGCACGTATCAGACACAAGGAACTGATTCTTCTGAATCATCTGAAGAAAAAACAGTGCTGACAGATATTAAGATCACTACCAAAGATGACGAATATATTATTTCAGGAAAAGAAAATAAAAAAGAAGCAACAGTCACATTTACCAAAATCGGTAATTACCGTTTGAAGGATGAGGATGGCAACATCTACAGTCTATAGTGCCATCTGTTGGATCTTCTTTTGTTTCTCCCCTTCTTTTCTGCTATAGTAAAGAAGCAAGATGACTGTAAAGGAGACGAAATGGATGATCGATAGTCCTGATTATTGTACATGTAATAACAACAAAAATATCCATACAGAATTTAATGATCAAGGAAGTTTGAGTATATGCGACAATTGCCACAAACTAGTCAAAGATTCTTTTAAATCGTTTGAATCTTATCCTGTCAAAAATTATGTAAAAAGCAAAAGAAGATAAGCAAAATCAAGCAAAACTCACTATGGCTGATTTTTATGAACTTCAAACTCAGCTTCTTCCTTTGATTAAGCTTCATCAGTAAAACAAACAGTAGATCATTTCAGTTCACGAATCAAAGAGTAACGTTTTATTTATTTCACATCTTTGAATATAAAATAACCAAACGATAGAAAGACTTATTCTACATCACGTAGTAATTTTTCTTTCCCATCGTTTGGTTTTTTATTTTTAGCCTAATTCTTGACCTTTCGCATGCTGATTATCTGTAAAATATTTTCCAGCAGGCTTTCCTTCCAATTCAGCTAATTTTTCTTGGATCTGACGAATCACCTTTTTTGCATCTTCTGGATTTTCTACAAAATCGAATGTATCCCCATCCACTTGTATTTTAGGACATACATCAAAATCCTCATACCATTGATTATAGCGGGTGTTCAATGTTTCGTAATAAGTGTATAACGTCTCATCGCTTTCTAGCTGTTCATAGTCACGCCCGCGTTTTTTGATACGTTCTAGCATCGTGTCCAAAGAAACTTTGATATGGACCATCAAATCAGGCCGTTTTTTTGGAGCAACATCATCTAACTCGTTTAGCATCGTATCTAATAAGCTATCGTACTGCTGTACTTCGATATCCGTTACCCGACCTAAATCAGCATTTAGATGGAACAACAGACTATCTTCGTAGATGGAGCGGTCTAGCACATTGTCATCGTTCACTAAAGCATTTTTCATTGCTAAAAATCGCTTATTCAAAAAGAAGATTTGCAATAAAAATGCGTACTGCTCAGGATTTGAATAAAAAAGCGGCAATACTTCGTTATCTTCGACATTTTCATAAAATGGTTTAGAATCAATCTCTTTTGCAAGCATATCCGTCAAACTGCTCTTACCTGCACCAATCGTTCCTGAAATCAAAATCACTGACATACAACCCTTCCTCTTCTATAAGTACTCGCCTAAGTAAGTTTCAACAGGCAATTTTTCAAAATCATATTCACGTACAGCTTGGTCTGATTTTAAATATGTGTGAAGACTTTGTGTAATCATCAAGTTCGTAGGTACCGTCTCTTCTTGTACGATGATCATCGGTTTTTTCAACATAGTTGCCACACCTAATTCGTAAGCCGTTCCTGGATCGATTGTTTGATGCTCAAAGTCAAGGATAGCAACAACAAATTCTGCATTTGTCAACTCTTCCATATCTTTTTCGTATACTTCTTGCACCCAACCAGCACTGAATAGTTCATAATTGCTTTCTTGGTGATGACGTGGAGAGTAAAAACTTGTAACTGTTTTGTTTTCCTCCAACGCTTTTTCGATACGACTTACTCGATCGATTTGCTCCTCTGAAAAAAATGGTCCTGCTAAATATATTTGACTCATTATTTTGCCTCCTTCAATAATAACTGATTTTTAATAGATACTGCTCGTAATTCATTGACCAGTTCCAATGGATTGTTGGAAAAGATCACTTGATCCAACCATTTTTTATCCATAAAATCCTCTTTTGCAAAAGTTTCTAATAATTGTTGCAAGCCGCTGTAATAACCGCCAATATTCAATATTCCGATTGGCTTATCGGGCGTCAGGCCGATCGCTATCCAAGAAAGAAGTTGCGAAAATTCCTCCAATGTACCTAGACCTCCAGGGAAAACGAGGACAGCATCTCCTTTTTCAAATAATAATACCTTTCTTTCATCAATTGTCTCTGTAGGAATAAATGTAGTAACATCTTTCCCTGGCAGCTCAGTTTCAAAAAGGCCATTTGGATAGATACCTGTGACTTTTCCGTTATTTTCCAGTACTGTTTTACTAATCACTCCCATAATCCCGGAGTATGAACCACCGTAAACCAGTTCGATTTCTTCTTGTGCCATATATTTTCCTAACGTTTGCGCAATAAATTTGTAACTTTCTTTATTGCCAAAACGGGAACCGCAAAAAACAGTAAGTTTCATAAAAAAACACTCCCTAACTCAAAAGTCTATCTTCATTCTACACGTGTTTTTTTAAAATAAAAGACTAGATTTTGTAGTTTTTTAGTGGTATACAGATTAAAAACCACTATATATAGTATTTACAAAAAAATAATTTTTCAGCTATTTTACAGTAACAAAAAAAATAAATAACTAGTAAATATAAAATTGAAACGACTTACTTATAGAAGAAATTGGGATTTCGTCCTACATGTCAATAACACGCATTATTTAAATCGTCACACACTTCTTTCTCCTATTAATGAAAAATCCATTTTATTCTCGTGTTATGTTTCACCAACGCTTGATGTTTCTCTAAATAAAAAAGCCGACGAACCAAATGATCGAAATTTGATCATTTTGGTTCATCAGCTTGTTCTCAAACCTTTGTATTAACGATAAATAGCTGGATTCATAAAACTATCACTTGGATCATCACTGCTGGAAGAACATTCGGTGATAACCGCGCCTGTTGCACCTGCCTGGAACCAGTGTTTGATAGTTGGTTCGATCGTATACTGGTCTCCAACGTGAAGTATGATTTCTTTTTTTGCCGTATAGTAACTTTCTTGCCCCTTTGGAATAGTACAGGAAAGTTTTTTTGTTTCTTTTCCTTCGACATAAAGATATACTAAGCCTTTTCGATACTAAAAACTGTATATTCGATTTTTTCTAGTGTTGTTTCTTTCAATACTACTCCTGAATCTAGGAACATTTGTTGTACTCTTTTCTTGTAATCCATTCTGTTCCGTCTCTACCTTCCTAAATGATCGTCAAATCATCCCAAGATACCTCTTTTTCTCCTTGGATGATTTCTGCATTTAGGGCTACTGGCTTTTTCAATAATAAACAGGATAGAAAACAGCCAAATAAAATCTGCTTTCATAATATGATACGCAAAGGCTGGTTCCTTTGACGAAAAAAGCATCTTTTTACACTGACCTGATCTGCTGGCTGTAGCTCTATTAAAAGAATATAAAACCTTCGAACAGAGCAGATTTATCTTCGGGTGTATGTTCAGACAAAAAAGGTATTGAACACAATGTCCAATACCTTTTGCTCAGCAAATAAAACGCATACAATTTGTTAAAATTTCTCCTCTAAAGGGTAGATTTCTCCTTTTAGATTCGATACAATAAACAAGGTTGATGTATTTACATTGACTATGGCAAACTTGGACGGTCACGTGTGATGACTTTTCAAGGCCTCTGCTTCTAGCTGCCACTAGAAGTAGAGGTGCCTTTTTTTATTTGGCTGTCTCTATCTGCCATTTATGATACTGATAGCGCCATCAGTAGTCAAGAAAAAACGAAAAAACACGAAAATGTGTACTGTTTTTCGGTCAGGTTTTTGTAAAAGCAACATTTCTTATTCTTTTACGACCCATTTGCGAAATACACTTGTTTCTAGTGCCCCTTCTCTTTTTCTTTCTTCTAATAGTTTCAAGATGAGAGGTGAGGCGTTTGGTTCATTTAATGGATCTATGGAGTAGCTTATCATAGTTTCAATGAATTAAAAGCTTCCTTTAATCACTAGACTTCTATGAATGAGTAGATTT
Organism: Enterococcus sp. NBRC 3427; assembly: GCF_007996925.1. Lineage (NCBI taxonomy): Bacteria > Bacillati > Bacillota > Bacilli > Lactobacillales > Enterococcaceae > Enterococcus > Enterococcus sp. NBRC 3427. The sequence continues at coordinate 10,593 of NZ_BJLL01000047.1, forward strand.
CCCTCATCCATAGAAGTCTAATTTTTTGGTCAATGCAGTTATTTATATGTTTAAAATTTTTGAAGTGTTAAAGTTATAGGGAAAGAATACCTAAAGCGGAGCCAATGTGTGCACCTGCAAGTAACTGTTGTTTCGCTTGTCGTTGTAAACTCGTTTTTTCTGGATAGTCTTGTACTTGAGCATCTACTCGTCCAAAGATCCATGGAACTCCGCTATCATCTTGTTCGTCCACTGACAAAAGACGATAATCAGCTGCAAAAAGTCGGATTTTTGAATCTTGTTTCAACCATTTAGTAAGATTTGGCGACAGTAACCAAGTATCTGTGTACATCACTTGGTAATGATAATCAGGAAAATACAATTCAAAAAAACGAATGGCGCTTTCGTAACTATCTCTTATCTTATTTCGGGATAAATCTGCATCGGAAGGAATATGAAGAGAAAGACACTGCTTCCCCTCTAATTTTAGCTCTTTGTGCCCCTTTGGAAAATATGTCCTTTCGTATTCCAATTCACCAATCCGAAAGATCAATCCGCTAGTGTAACGCCAAATCCAAAAACCACGGTCAAAGCGATACCTTCCTGTTACTTGAAAATGTTCATGAATAAATCTAGTAAAAGCATTCATTGTTGCCAAATAGACAGTTCTCGGAATCTTCAATGGTTGATAAATTTTTAACCAACTTTGAGAAGCTGCATATAGATAAATTGTTAATGCTACAAACGGCTCTTCTTCATAAACTTCGTCTATTTTTTTGGCAGCTGCTTTTGCTTTATTAGCATCCAGTAATTCACGACTATATTGTTCAAGCATTTCACTAGAAATACTTTCTATCTCCAGCATCATTTGTTCTATCACGGCTTCTGGGAAATCTAAGTTACCCGCTAGATTCTTGATTTGATACACTATTTCCTCCATCGAAATTCTTTCTTCATTCCCCTCTTCTTAAGTGTGTGGCTCAAATAATCAATTATCGTTTTTCGAATCTTTAATCAACTTCTTTATTGTACATCATTTGCAAGATCAGATGCCGTCACTACTTTGATTCGCCCAGCATCACGTTGTTCTTTTACATAATCACAAAGTGCCAAATAAATATATATCAAAAACAACAACTTTATGTAAAAAAATAATACTTATGCTAAATAATTTGATTTCCATACTAAGTAAAAGAATAACTTTGCTGTGTCATATGGTTATAAAAAAATTCTATTCAGATTAGCTTTTAATTTTCATCTAATTCTCTCCAAACCAGAGAGGTTTCTTAATCAAATATACTTTTCCTCTTTATTATACAGGAGTACAATAAATAGAAATAAAAACGTTATTTTATTTTCTTAGATAATTGGAGGCTAATTTCATGAAAAAAAGGATATTCATTTTACTCCCTCTCGTACTTCTGTTTGTTGGTTGCGAGCAAAAAAACACTCGCCAGTCGACACCTCATTCGACTGTTATTGAAAACACTACTGCTCGTGAAGCAACAACTGACAGTAAAACGAATAACGAATCAAGCGCTACTGTTAAAAGCAGTAGTGAATCAGTTTCACACACCACTAGTTCTTCCATCGTTCCATCAACTACTTCGTCGTCAACTGTATTGTCAACAAATAGTAGTGAGACTTATGCTTCTGTCAGTGAATCGACAAGTCCACAAGTCAGTAATTCAACTGATTTGTTAAGTAATTATTCTGATCTAGAAATAGAATACGCTAGAGTTTGGCTAGCTGTGATGGGCACACAATATAAACAATGGTTAGCTGATCCAATTACTGGTTTTGAACTGCATGTTTCTAAGTCTCCAGCAGGAACCCCAATTGACCCTTATGACCAAGGAAGTGTCGCTTTTCCAGCTGAAACAGTCACACTTAGTGGGAATATCAGTTTCCAAGGTTTAGTAGTTTATTCTAGCAATCATAACGGTACAATAACTCAATACCCTGTTCCTTCTCACTGGCAACATGATGAAACTTCTGACCATCCTGAGCTAGTCAAAGAAAAGACTCAAAAAATACTAGATGAAGCTTCTACAGTCAGTATCCCTACCAACACTCCTGAAGATATCAAACAGCTTATTGATGTTATGGTAATCGACAATTGAACGAGGACAACAAAAAAACATCCATTTAACAAGTTGATTTTCTTCGACTGAGACAGGAAGTCTACAAAAAGGCGTACCATCTTATATGGATTCAGAAACCTTCTGTTAAAAGATAGATACATCTAGTACTCTCAAACTAACAGATCATTAATTTGTCATGTACTAAGAACTATTACATGAATGCAACAAAGTACTGAAGATTAAACAAAAAGGAACTTTGACAAAAACGTGTCACAGTTCCTTTTTCCGAATAAACGGTGTCCTCCTGACAACTCCTCGGTATTAGCTCAAAACACTGATTTCACAACCTCTTTTTGTATTTTTTCTTGAAGAAACAATAGAGTCCATCTTCAACCTTGAGATGAACATATAAAATTTGTGACAAACTGGCAACTTCTTTTCCAAGTATGCCATTCCTACCAATTATAAGTATTTTCATTTTTATTTCTCTTTTGTCTTCAACAATACTTTTCCGATGTTTTTTCCCGATTCAAGATATTCGTGGGCTGTTTTTCCATCCTTTAACGAAAAAATTGTCGGTTCATGGATCACTATCTTGTTATTTGTAAGATAAGAAAAGAGACGTTGGCTCCTTTTTTCTCTTTCCTCAAAAGAAGAAAGATAATCCCAAAGGTCTCCTGTAAGGATACTTTTCGAATGAGCAAGCATATCTACTAGATCAATAGCTGGCGGATTGCCTCCTGCCATTCCGAAAAAGATTACTTTTCCCCTGTTATGCAATAATTCAATACTGCTTTCCAATGTTTTGCCAACTCCATCAAATACTGTGTCAAAGCGATTGTTGTTAGCTACTTGCCAATCGGTTTCTCTTGAGGAAAATACTTCTTCTACTCCTAAAGAAAGTGCTATTTCTTGCTTTTCCTTTGTAGAAGCTGAGCCAAATACTCTGACGCCATCTGCAATCAGAATTTGAGAAAGAAGCTGTCCGACACCACCACTGATACCAGTAATAAATACCTTGTCTCCTGGTGCATTGTTTCCAAGATCATGAGCCAAAAAATCGGCCGTTAATCCTTGTAAACCAATTGTGGCTGCTTCTTTCATTCCAATCCTGTCGGGGAGAAAAATCAACTTTTCAACAGGAACTGCTACAAATTCAGCATTTGCAAAAGGAACGTCTACAAAAAGAACTTTCTTGTCAATCAACGCTTTCAGTTCTGATGAACCAGCATCTACAATTGTTCCTGCCCCTTCATATCCGTTGATATATGGTGAGTGTTTCTCGATATGATAAGTGCCTCTTCTACGATAGATGTCTGCAAAATTTAATCCAATATACTCGGTTTGTACCAATACCTCTTGTTCACCTAACTTCGGTTTTGGAAGCTCTCCATACCTTAACACTTCACTTGAACCAAAAGTTGAAAAATATAATGCTTTCAAAAAAATACGCCAGCTTTCTTTTTCATTTCACATACTAAAAATACCAATGTACTTGCTTTACTATCAGCAAAAGTTCTTTCAAATCATAACACAGGAAAAAGGTATAGTGAAACATAAAAATCTAGTGATTCTTTAACTGCCCTTTTCTTTTTGGATGGAAAAAAACTGGGTCAGAATGATGTTCATCCTGACCCAGTTTTGATTTTACTCAACTCATCGGTTTCTATTAACCAAAAGCTTTTTTATCTATGCACACTTCGTTTATTTTTCATACATTTCTTTTACCATGATCGATTTTACAAATCATTCGATAGACGCCCAATCGATAACGCCACTTACTAACATAAATACCTAGCAACTGTTTTCCGAATGCCTTGGGATTTTCGCAGTCTTCTAGATTTTAGCTCCTTTAGCAAAAACAAGGCTAGGACAACAAATCATCCTAACCTGTTTTATCCCTGAATCTTTTTACCGGATCAAGTCTGTTTCAGGATCATTCAGTAGACGTTCGACTTGTTCTCTTGTCGTTAACGGAACATCTCCTTGGATCGAATGAGCTAATCGAGCATTTCCTAAGGCAAAATAAACGGTCTTCTGTAAGGACCACTTCTCAGAGAAACCGAGTAAGATCCCTGCAGCAAATGCATCCCCTGCCCCGATTCGATCGAGTACATCCAAGGGATAAACAGTTGTTTTCTCTGCTTCTTGTTGTGTGATCAAATAACCACTTAACTGTTTTCTTCCATCTACACTTTCTCGCCTTGTCCCAGCAAACCATTGGATATCGTAGTGGTTCATAAAGGACTGGATATAAGAAATAGGATCATGTTCGTTTTCTACATTGGCTGTTTCCTCCCACTGCACTAGCTCTGTCAGATCTCTGACTGAGCCAAACAAGATGTCGCAATAAGGTAACATTGTATGATAACGCTTCTTTATTTGTTCTTTTTTTCCATCTTCTTGATTCAAACTAGGACGATAATTGAAATCAAAACAAACTTTTTTCCCTGCTTTATGTGCTTGTTCTGCTAATTGGATAGCCGTTTCAGCTGTCTCATCGGACAAACTTAAACTGATCCCGCAGATATGGATCAAGTCGATCTCATCAATAAATGCTACGCAGTCATAATCCTCCATCACAGATAAACCAAATGAGCTATGTTTTCGATTTTGATAAGTGACTTCTGTCGGGCGGACACCATACCCCATTTCCGCAAAATAAGTGCCGATGTGTTGATATTGATGGATCACATACTTCGTCTGGATACCTAGGCCGTTCAAATTAGTGAGTGCTGCTTTTCCTAGCCGATTGTCTGGCAGAGCCGTCAGTAAATAACTTTCAACGCCAAAATGGGCAAGATTCCCTACCAGATTTACGCCAGTCCCTGTATAAGCCATGCGTAAGGTATGGGTTTGTTCCAGCATCAAATGTTCAGGAGGAGTGAGTCGCAGCATGACTTCCCCAAATGCACCGATTTTCATTCTTCTCACCTTATTCCACGATTTTTTTCATCAATTGCAACAGTTGACGTACCTCTTCTGGGCGTGTATTCCCTGTATCCTTGTCGATAATTGCACTATATACATGAGGGATGACCGTTTTCACTCCTGCGTCTATTGCGATCCGTACGATTTCTTCCACATTATCAAGGTCGATCCCACCAGTTGGCTCTAAATAAAAATCATTGGCAGCACAAGCTTCTGCTAGTGCTTTATATTCTTTGATATGGGCAAGTCCCTTCATAGGAAAATATTTGATCGAGCTGCCGCCCATATCTTTCAACAATCGAATAGATGTTTCAAGTGTCACGACTCCTGCAGGTCCTTGTGAACTTAAAGGACCAGTTGCGATGTTCACGTACCCTTCTTTACCCGTGGGAGAAACCAAACCGTTGATGACCGTTTCTGTCTGTTTCAATACTGCTCTGGAAGCTCCTACTCCTGTAAATACTTGATTGACATGCTGAGGCTGCAATACTTCGGCTAAACGAGTGACCATCTGGCTCTGGTTTGGGTCTCCCGCGCCTAGACCGATGGACAAGGCGTTATTTGTTGCTTGCTGGTATTTTTTCATTTCTGCAATAGCTGTTTCGTCGTCAGAAAAGTTCTTTGAAAGTACACCTAAAACGATATGGCCTTCTGCTGCCTCATAGCATTCTTTTGCGTTTTCTACAGAATTTGCTAACACATTTAGACAGATCTTATCTTTTAAATAATTGGGACTTAATCTCATTCCTTTTTCTCTCCTAGTTCTTCAAGATTTCTTTTAAACGATCGATGATTTTTGCCATCTCCTGTTGACTGACAGAACGGATATCGAATTCGATGATGCCGTTGTTTGCCTGGTATTCTCTTGTATAGATGGCAGGATTTTTTTCTTTCAATGCTTTAATCACTTGTTTAGCTGATTGATCTCCTGAAACTTTCACACTTGCTCGATAGATTGCTCGACCTGCGCTATCTTGAACGATCTTAGCTTCTAAATGATTGATTTGATTAAGTTGTTCGATGAATGGCTGTAGTCTTTCTTTCATTGCAGGGCCAGACTCACTGCCTTTGTTCAAATAGTCTTCCACTGCTTGGACAAAACCAAGGATATTTTCCTTTCCGATTTTCATGGAACGTCCAATTCCTTTTGATTGCATCCGGACCCATGAAACATACGTTTTTTTCCCAATGACCATTCCGGCACTTGGTCCTTCGATTGCTTTTGCTCCTGAATAAATAACCAAATCAGCGCCCATTTGCACATATTTTTTCAGATCTTCTTCTGCCGCAGCATCAACGATCAACGGAATCTGGTGCTTTTTGGCAATCTGTGCTGCCTCTGACACGTCAAGCATACTTTTTTGTACCGTGTGATGGCTTTTTATATAGAGAATCCCTGCTGTTTCTTCTGTGATCATCATTTCGATCTGTTCCGGCGTACACATATTGGCGTAACCTGCTTCGACTACCTGACCGCCTCCTTGCTGTACCATGATTTCCACAGCCGTTCCGTAATCTACATTGTGTCCTTTCGGCAAAATGATTTGTCGCTTTCTGATGGATTCTGCATAAGGGTGATAAAGGGGATACAGTTCTCCTTTGCCTATAACAGCAGCTACCGATTGAGCAATTCCTGCAGAGGCGGATGAAACGATCTGGACATCTTCTACTTCTAGCAAATCGGCTAAATATTTTCCTGTTTGAATGCTTAATTCTTCCATCTCAAAAAAATGCTGACCGCCAAAACGTTGCGCGTCAAGAACTGTCTCTGAAAGGGTCGAGACGCCTAGAATCGTCATTCTTCCTGAAGCATTAATGACTTTCTTCAGCTGAAATTTCTCATGATTCGCATGCATAACTTTTTCCTCCGATGATTGTTTTTACTGGTTTGATTTGCTGATTTGACTGTCTTTTCTCTCCATTGGAATCGATTAGTTCCTTGGGTTGATTGATCAATTCAAAAACAGTAAAATCAGCGTCAAAGCCTTCTTTGACTTGTCCCTTTGTCTTCAAATGGAAATTCTGTGCAGGAACTTCCGTCACCTTTTCGATGATTTCTTCCCACGTATATCCGACAAGCTTCAATTTTTCCATCGTTGTAGCCAAATCATAGACTGGACCGTTTTTACGATTACGAATATAGATATCTGTACTGATCGTATCTGCTTTTATCCCTTGGTTATAGGCAGTTTCCGCAACTTGGAAATTAAAACTATCCGTCCCATGTCCAATATCGAAGATGATTCCTCGATTTTTTGCTTCTACAGCTATTTGTTTGATTGTTTTCGTTTCTTGATCCAAGATGCCGTTTGTTTTCCCATTGAAACAATGAGTCATGATATCTCCTGATTCCAGCAAAGAGAGGATATCCGGCAATTCCGGCGGAGCAGAACCGATATGGACCATCAAAGGAAGCTGATGGTTTTCTTTTTGTATCCTTTTTGCCAGTTCTAGTGGAGTGATGCCGTTTTGACCAACTACGCTCTTGCTCATCCGTGCTTTGATTCCAATAATGAAATCTGGCAGTTCCTTGATTTTTTGCTTTACCATATCAGCTTGGATCTTGTTTAGGTCTGCTAGTTCATCTTGTGCAACGATTCCCCATTTTGAGATATTCAAAAGCGCATAGACATTTGTTTTTGCCTGTTTGGCATGTTCATAAAAATCAGCAATGTTTTCTGCCCCAGTTGTCCCTGCATCTATGACTGTTGTCACACCTTTATTCACACCGATCTGATCTGGATAATCATAATACAAAGTCATTTCCTCAAAACAATGAACATGATCGTCGATCCAACCAGCCGACAAATATTGCTGAGGGGTCAAGCTGATTTCCTGACGAGATTTTTGTTTGATGAGAGGGGCGATTTCGCAGATTCTTCCTTTTTCTATCCCGATATCGAAGATCTTCCCGTTAAGCTCTCTTGCATTTTTAATGACTAAATCATACATAATCATTCCTACTTTTCTATAAATTTGAATTTAGACCATGGATGAATGAACGGTAGCAAGATCAATTCTTCTGGAGTAATATGTCCTACTTTATTCTTTCGCGGATCACTGTGTGGCTCCAATACGATCTGCAGTTCGTTTTTATATTTGCCAAAGCGGTCATTCCCAACGACAACATCTCCTACGACAAATTCAAACTCAGTATCATGTACTTTGTTTTCGTCTTTTTGGTATTTTTTTCGAACTTCCGTTGATCGGATCACTTGGTCTGTGATGTCCCCTCGACGAACATGTTGCTCTTCCAATACGATTTGCCGTTCCACCTCATTTACATTTGCAACAAATTCAATTCTAAAAACAGTCTGGTAACGATCCAAATGCCCTAATGACTTCAATTCTTTTTCACTTGCGTATGCGTTTCCAATAATTATATCATCAATTAGGTTTGTGGCAAACAAATGCTTGGCCGCTGTTTCGACAGAAAGATGGCGATGCATTTCTAAAGTAGGCAGTCCATCATTGATATCCCATGGCCCGATTGTACCTGATTGTGAGGTAATGAAGGCTGCCGTTCGAATACCGTTTTTTTTGAATCGTTCACTACTTGATTGGAAAAAATGATACGGCAAAGCCGTTCCTTCTTGCGGGTAAAAATTATGACAGCCATATAGAAAAGATGTATTTGCCTGATGCGTCAAGATATTTTCTAGATAAGCGACATCATTACTCATATTCAACTCGATGGCCAAGTGATAAGGATTAAAAGTCAAAAGTGCTTCTTTTCGCCCATCAAATCCTAAGTCCAAACGAATGCCATCTGCGCCTAATCTATGGAAAAAACCTAAATCATCATAAGAAATATTCAATTGTTCAAAGATAGCCGGCGAAACATCTACTATCGTTTCAAATCCCCTCTCTTTTGCAAAAAAGATTAATTGCTGGAATTTTTTCTGAACGACTTCCGGATCTTCCGTGACCTCAAGCATACTCATAAAAATCCTGCTAAATCCATACTGATGGGCTGTTTCGATATACTCACGATCTTTTTGAGGATCACTGTGGTCTGGGTAAAGGGAAATGCCTAATGAACGTTTCATGGTTTGTTCTCTTCTTTCTTTTCAATTATAGTCGTTCTTCGGTAACACCATCTGTCAGAGTGAGATCTGCTTGCTCTTTCGCTTGCTCCTCTGCTTCTCTAGCCAATTGTTGTTTTTCAAATACTTTGAAGAATGGATAATAAATAGCCAAAGTAATCAAGAAATTACCAATAACCAATAATCCTGCTGCAACACTCCAGTTCGTGCTCATCCAAGCAGCAATCGGCGCAGGCATCGCAAACGGCAAACGCGCAACCATCATTGGCACGACACCGCTGACAGTGAGAATATAAGAAAGAGTGGTCGTCACAAGAGGGGCAAGAATAAATGGAATCCCCAAAACTGGGTTCATCACTACTGGTGCACCGAAGATCATCGGTTCATTGATATTGAACAAACCCGGTAAAATGGACAAACGTCCTAAGCTTTTTAAATACTTGGATTTAGAAAACATGAATAAGACGACCAACGCAAGAGTGGTTCCTGCTCCGCCGATCCAAACGAACCATTGTAGAAATTGTTCAGTAAAAATATTTGGCATGGCGTGAGCACTTGTCCCTGCATTAAATGCATCGATATTTTCAGCAATCGAAATATCCCAAAACGGACGAATAACCGGACCCATGATTGCCGGACCATGGATTCCTAACACCCAGAAGAAACAAATCAGAAAGACAGTTAAGAGACCGCCAAACAAGCTGTTACCCGCTAATACACCTTTCAAAGGCATAAGTAGTTGACTCAAGAATCCATTTAAATCGAATCCAAGCATATGGCGAATGATCCAAAAGAAAATCAAGATGACTGCTCCTGGTATCAATGCAACGAAAGAGTTTGTTACTTCTGGCGGCACACCATCTGGCATTCGGATAGTTATTTTTTTCTCGATAAAAAACCGGTAGATTTCTACTGAAATAATTGCCGTAACGATCGCCCCAAATAATGAGCCCGATCCTAGATTAGCGATGTTGATGTAACGTCCGGCTGTGATTTCTCCTACATCTTCTAAGATGCGTGTAGGAGGAGCTGCCACGATTAGAAAAGACATTAATGCCAAGATACATGCCGTCAATGAATCAAGCCGATAGCTTTTCGCTAAAGAAGAAGCAATCCCGAATGTCGCATAAAGAGCAAGGATACCAACTGTATAGCGAAAAGGAATATCTAATATCTCACGGTAAGGTTCAATGACTGCCGCAACTGATTCAATCGGGATATTCAGTAAAATCGTAAAAAATGAGCCTACGATCGTCAGTGGCATAGTGGCAATGATTCCTTTTCTGATGGCAGTCATATGTCGCTGAGTACCGATACGATTGGCTACAGGCATGATTTTTTGTTCGATAATTCCTATAAATTTATCCATTTTTCTTCTCCTTTTATAACATTATAATGTTTACAATTGAATAATAACATACTTTACTATAATTTGTAAACGCTTTTCGAAAGATGCATCCCTCCTTTGTTCTTTTGGTTTTACAAAGAAAAGGAGGTGCAACAAAAGTCGTGTCACACCCCTTTATTCAGAATATACGGTCATCCATAGTCGGCCTTGCATCTACGGTAACAAGTCCGACCAATTCAAAAACATGAGAAGCTGTTTTTTGAACTTGTTCCTTGTGACTCAGAGCTGAACGGCAGGGCTCATGACCTCTTGGTAAACGGTGTTCAAAA
>NZ_BJLL01000048.1:0-21014 GCF_007996925.1 Enterococcus sp. NBRC 3427
ATTCGGAAAAAAGGGCTGTGACAAGACTTTTGTCACAGCCCCCTTGTTGTTTTATTTTGCTTGGATCAATTCTTTTAGTTTTTCTTTTGAAATAGATTCATCAAAAATTTCTTTACCCAAGATGACAGTTGGAACAAATCGAATATGTGCTTGCTCAGCTTCGTTGATGATTGCTTGGCTCAGCTGTTCGTCTTTTTGTTCTGCCAGCCCTAATTTATCTGCTGCAAAATCCGCTACTCCTTGGAGCGAAAGATGTTTCCACTCATCTTGAGTATCGAATATTTGTTTGATCTCTTTGATTGCTTGTTGCCCATCGCTGATCGTGATATATCGGTGCATCACGTTTCCTCGCTGCAAGCTTTCTTTTTCTTTATCGAATAATTTGATCACTCGCTGCAATTGACCGCTTTGGACGGCTTCTTCCAATAGCTCATGAGATTCTTCAAACCATTGTCGGCAATATGGGCAAGCTAAGTTGATGAATTCGATCATTTTTTTAGGAGCATCTGATGAACCATAAGTAATACCTTTTTCTGTAGTTGTTTTTGTTGCATCAATCACTGATATATCCATGTAAAAACACCTCTTTCGGTTATAGTTTACACATGTCTGGCAAAAAAAGGCAACGATTTAGACTGTTTCTCTAAAAAAATGATTGAAATAGACGTATGTGAAATATTTTTCTAAATAAAAGAAAAAAAGGAATATTTTACGTTATAATAGAACAGATAATAAGAGAGAATATGAACAAGGATGATGAATCATGCGAAAAATGAAAACAATGGACGGCAATACGGCAGCCGCGTATATTTCTTATGCTTTTACCGAGATTGCTGCAATATATCCGATAACGCCAAGTTCGACCATGGCTGAATTAGTCGATCAATGGTCAGCAGTAGGAAAAGAAAATGTATTTGGTCAACCAGTAAAAGTAGTGGAAATGCAGTCCGAAGCAGGAGCAGCTGGCGTGGTTCACGGTTCACTGAAAACTGGTGCGCTGACAACTACATATACCGCCTCACAAGGGTTGCTTTTGATGATACCGAATATGTATAAAATTGCTGGGGAACTACTGCCAAGTGTTTTTCACGTTGCTAGTCGGGCAGTGACGACGAATGCTTTAAATATATTTGGAGATCATGGAGACGTGATGGCTGCAAGACAAACAGGGTTTGCGATGCTAGCTGAAAGCAGTGTGCAAGAAGTGATGGATTTGGCACCTGTTGCCCATCTTGCTTCGATTGAAGGTGAATTGCCTTTTTTGAATTTCTTTGATGGGTTCCGTACGAGTCACGAAATTCAAAAAATCGAAGTTTTAGAATATGAAGAATTAGCTCCTTTGATCAATCAGGAGAAATTAGCTTCTTTTCGTAAACGTGGGATGAATCCCAATCATCCGACAGTTAGTGGCACGAACCAGAATCCAGATATTCATTTTCAACAACGGGAAACAATCAATCCGTATTATGATAAGTTACCTGCAATCGTACAAAAATATATGAAAGAGATCAATCGATTACGAGGTACTTCTTATGATTTGGTGACTTACTACGGAGCAGCTGATGCAGAAGAGGTCATTGTTTCTATGGGATCAGTTGCACAGACGATTGAGCAAACAGTTGATTATTTGAATGCAAACGGACGGAAAACAGGTTTTTTGAATATCCATCTTTATCGACCTTTTCCAGTGGAAACATTCGTGCAAAAGTTACCTCATACAGTAAAAGCAATCGCTGTTCTTGATCGAAGTAAAGAGCCAGGAGCAGGGGGAGAACCCCTTTTATTAGACGTTCAAAGTGCGTTATATGATTCTGAATTTCGCCCGGCTATTATTGGTGGTCGCTACGGATTAGGTTCGAAAGATGTGATGCCCGATCAAATCTCGGTAGTTTTTGATGAATTGAAAAAAGATCCAAGCATACGCAAAAAACGGTTCACCATAGGGATCGTGGATGATGTGACTTATCAATCTTTGGAAACAAAAGAAAGTCTAGATTTAACAGAACCGCAAACATTCCAGGCAAAGTTTTGGGGATTTGGATCTGACGGAACAGTTGGTGCAAATAAATCAGCCATCAAGATTATCGGGGATCACACAGACAAGTATGCTCAAGGCTATTTTTATTATGACTCGAAAAAATCTGGCGGTCTAACTGTCTCTCATCTTCGTTTTGGAGATACACCGATACGTTCAGCGTATCTTGTCGAGCATGCGGATCTTGTTGCTTGTCACACACCAGCTTACCTGCATAGCTATGACTTGGTCAAAGGATTGAAGCCAGGTGGAATCTTTTTACTGAATACTCTTTGGAGTGACGAACAATTAGAAACGCATCTACCCATAAAATTAAAACGTTACTTGGCTGAAAATAACATTCGGTTCTATACGATCAATGCCATGAGATTGGCCCAAGAAGTTGGTTTGGGACGCCGGATCAATACGGCAATGGAAACAGCATTTTTTAAATTAGCTGACATCATTCCATTTGATGAAGTGATCCCGTTGCTAAAAGAAGAAGCACTAAAAAGCTACGGGCATAAATCAATGGCTATCGTAGAAAAAAACATACAGGCAATTGATCGGACAATCGAACTGCTTCATGAAGTTGTGATTCCAGAAAATTGGAAAACATTGGAGATGCCTGAAAAAATCAATAAAAGGAACAAGGGGTATGTACAAGAAATCCTTGAGCCAGTGAATGCGCAGGAAGGGAATCATCTCTCTGTTGGTACGCTTGTAGCAAATGGAATGACAACTGGCAAAATGCCTTTAGGAACGGCTTCTGTTGAAAAGCGAGGTGTCGCTTTAGAAGTACCCGAGTGGATTAGTGATCGCTGTACGATGTGTAATGAATGTGCCTTTGTTTGTCCTCATGCTGCCATCCGTCCATTTTTAGCAGATGAAGAGGAAATGGAAGAAGCGCCAGAAGGATTTATCGTGAGAGAAATGCGAGGCGCAGACGGCGTAAAATATCGTATCCAAGTTTCAGTGGAAGACTGTACAGGTTGTGGTCTTTGCGTAGAGGCTTGTCCCGCAAAAGGCAAAGCTTTAGTAATGAAACCTTATGAAGAACAGAAAGAACAAGCTATGAATTGGGCTTTTGCAATGACGCTAAGACAAAAAGAAAATCCAGTGAAAGGGAAAAATACGGTTTTATCGACACAATTCAACCAACCGCTTCTTGAATTCTCAGGTGCTTGCTCAGGCTGTGGCGAAACACCTTATGTAAAATTATTGACACAAATGTTCGGCGATCGAATGATGATCGCGAATGCGACAGGCTGTTCTTCTATTTGGGGCGGTGCCTCTCCGGCTTCTCCTTATACGACAAACGAATGTGGTCAAGGGCCTGCATGGTCAAATTCTTTATTGGAAGATAATGCTGAATTTGGTTATGGTATGCTTCTGGCGGCACAGACTCGTCGTGAGGCTTTGGCAAATTCAATCAAAGAAGTATTGCCAAAAGTATCAGAAGAACTGCGAGAATTGATGGAAGACTGGTTGGAACATCTCTTTGAGAGTGAAGGAACGCAGCAAAGAGCAGCAAAACTGCAAGCAGCGATCGAAAACGAACGATCAATTGTCCCTGAACTGGAAGATATATACAAGAGAAGAGATCTATTCGTAAAAAACAGCCAATGGATGATTGGCGGAGACGGATGGGCTTACGACATTGGTTTTGGCGGAATCGATCATGTACTTGCCAGCGGAGCAGACGTAAATATCCTTGTTTTGGATAACGAAGTCTATTCCAATACTGGCGGTCAAACCTCAAAAGCAACACCAGCTTCGGCAATCGCTAAATTTTCAGCTAGTGGAAAATATGCTTCAAAGAAAGACTTAGGGATGATGGCGATGACATATGGGAATGTCTATGTAGCACAAATCGCTTCAGGTGCCAATCAAATGCAGACAATCAAAGCATTTGAAGAAGCAGAAAAGTATCCTGGTCCTTCTCTGATTATTGCCTATACGCCTTGTATTACACATGGCTTGCTTGGTGGAATGAAAGAATCGCTTAAAGAAGCAAAAGAAGCTGTTTCTTCTGGTTATTGGTCATTATATCGATATAACCCTGCAATGGTCGAAAAAAACAAGAAACCAATGACTTTGGACTACAAAAAACCTGATTTCTCTGCTATGCCTGATTTCATGAGGAAACAAGTTCGCTTTTCCTCGCTAGAGAACGCAAATCCAAATCTTGCAAAAGCTTTATTTGAAAAGACTGTCCAAGATGCTAAAACACGTTTTTACAACTATGCTGCACTGTCAGGAGAATTAGAAAAAATCAAGAAAAGACTTGAACCAGAAGAGTCTATTGATGTAGTCGTTAAGACGAGAAAAGAAAAAACGACGGACCCTGAAGCGGAAGAAAGAAGAGCTGCCCGAAGAGCCGCCAGAGCGGAACGACGTAAAAAAACGGAACACGTTACAGAAGAAAAAAGTGAAAAATAACAGAAAAAATGTAATGAATAATTCTCTGAGGTTTAAAAAATTTTATTCTAGAGAAAAATAAAACGCATACTTGTAATTTTCTTGAAAATTATGTGTTTTTCTCAAGAAAAAAACGAGCAGATCAGCCTCTAAAATTAAAACATATGATATACTAGAGAGGAAATCTCAAAAGAGAAGAGAGGCTTTTTATGTCATTTCAAATCGGGGAACTTTTTAATTTGGACTATTGGCAGCAAATGTTTTCCGGTGACTTGTTCTCTCTGAATTTTTTGGTGAACATACTTGATATTCTGGTTGTCTGGTATCTTGTATACAAACTGATCCAACTGCTGCGAGGCACAAAAGCGATTCAGCTTCTGAAAGGTGTAGCTATTTTTATTGTTATCCGAATCGTAGCGGAAATCATTGGTCTGCACACCTTGTCTTGGCTGATGAACCAAGTCATTACGTACGGGGTGATAGCTGCTATCGTGATTTTTCAGCCGGAAATCCGGAGAGGACTGGAACATCTTGGACGCAGTTCGCTTTTCAAACAATCAAAAAGCGAACAGCAGGAAGATGAGAAGATGATCTTGTCTTTTGACAAAGCCATCCAATATATGTCCAAGCGAAAAATCGGTGCACTGATCACTATCGAACGTCATACTGGATTAGATGAGTATATTGAGACAGGGATTGCTTTACATGCAGATATCACTGGGGAGTTGCTGATCAATATCTTTATTCCTAATACACCGCTACATGATGGTGCAGTTATTGTAAAAGAAGGAAAGATCGCAGTAGCAAGCGCCTATCTTCCTCTATCAGAAAGTATGTTGATCCCTAAAGAATTCGGGACTCGACACCGGGCAGCTGTCGGTATAAGCGAAGTCAGCGACGCGATCACCATCGTTGTCTCTGAAGAAACCGGGGACGTCAGCATCACGTTAGATAATGAACTGATGGCTGGCTTATCCCAGCAAGAATATTTGGCAATCTTGCGTAGAGAACTAATTGCTGAAGAGAAAACAAAAAATAAGAAAAACGTGATTCAATCTTTCCTAGACGGTATGACTAAGGGAGGGGATCGCAAATGATCTCAAAAGAGAGACGGACAAGCATTCTTTACAGTTTTATTGCATTGCTGTTCAGTATTGCACTGTACTTCAATGCAAATGGACAGTCCGTTCAAAACACGCTTTCTGGAAATGAAGCGTATAATCAAACAGTCACTGGTGTGCCAATCAAAATTTCTTATGATTCGCAACGCTATTATATCCATGGATATGAAAACACAGTGACGGTCAAACTTTCCAGTGCAAACCGAGTCCAGTTGAATGCAGAAGCAAACGAAGATACACGGATGTTTCGTATCACTGCAGATATCACTAAGCTTGGCGAAGGAACACATGAAGTTCCGCTGAAAATTCAGAACTTGAGCAGTGCTGTCACAGCAAAGATGGAACCATCAACTATTACAGTAACGGTTGAGAAAAAGGTGACAAAAGATTTCGATGTTGAAACGTTGATTCCTTCAACGATCACACCATCTGGATATGAGCTGGATGATACTTCCGTTAGTCCAAAAAAAGTCTCTATCACTACAGGCGACAAAACATTGGCCGAAATCAAACGAGTAGTAGCTGATGTGGATGCTTCGATGGTCACGGATGATGGAATCAATAGTGAAGTGCCGATACAAGCGCTGAATGCAGCAGGAGAAATATTAAGTATCATTTCCGATCCAGTGCAAGTAACTGTGAAAGCTGATGCAATCAAACCAAGCAAGACGGTACGACTTTATGGGACGCAACAAGGAACACCGGCTGCTGGGGTTGAAAGCTATGATTTTAGTTTTTCAGACCTGGAAGCAGAAGTAAGCGGATCTAGCGATTTGCTTGCATCAATCGGCGACAGTATCGCTGTACCGATCAATGTCTCAGGAATCAGTCATCGAACAACTCGTAAAATCGAAATACCAGTAGAAGAAGGACTAAGTATCAAACCTAAATCAGTCAGTGTGGAGATTACACCCGTAATGCAAACGTCAAGTAGCAGTTCCGCTTCGACGAGCAGTCGGACACAAGAAGATACAAATACAAGTATAAGCACTTCATCTGCTGATTCAGCAACGGTACCATCAACAACAACGTCCATTTCTTCTAGTTCGGGATCTGCAACAAGCAGTTCATCCACGAGTACAGAAGAAACGTCGCAAACAAGCGAATCAACACAAGTGAGCAGAACAAATTCCTCGGAAAATTAAGTTAAAGGAGTAATTTTACAACTATGGGTAAATATTTTGGAACAGACGGCGTCCGCGGTGAAGCCAACAAGGAACTTACGCCAGAACTTGCATTTAAGCTGGGACGATGCGGAGGTTATGTCCTAAGCCAGCATGAAGAAGAAGGAAAACGCCCACGCGTACTAGTGGGGCGGGATACAAGAATCTCAGGTCAAATGTTAGAAGAAGCGCTGATTTCAGGACTTTTATCGGTGGGTATCGAAGTGTTCCAACTAGGTGTGATTTCTACGCCAGGTGTTGCTTATCTGACACGATTACAAAAAGCAAGTGCAGGAGTCATGATCTCTGCTTCGCACAATCCAGCGCAGGATAATGGAATCAAATTTTTTGGTGCAGACGGTTTTAAATTAGTAGATGATCAAGAACTAGAAATCGAAGCATTGTTGGATGCAGAAGTAGATGAATTGCCTCGTCCCTCAGCTGAAGGTTTGGGAACTGTAGAAGAATTTCCAGAGGGTTTATTGAAATATTCTCAATTCCTTGTCCAAACGATCAATGGCGATCTTTCCGGTTTGACGATTTGCGTTGATGCAGCAAACGGAGCAACTTCAACAAGTGTCAATCGTTTGTTCGCTGATCTTGAAACAGACTTCTATACAATGGGCACAAATCCAGATGGTTTAAACATCAATGATGGGGTAGGTTCTACACATCCAGAACGTTTAGCTGAGATGGTCGTTGAAAAAGGAGCGGACGCTGGTCTAGCTTTCGATGGCGATGGCGATCGCATCATCGCGGTAGATGAACTTGGGAATATCGTCGATGGTGATAAAATCATGTTTATCTGTGCTAAATACTTAGCAGAAAAAAATCGCTTGAAAAAAGACACTATCGTTACAACTGTGATGAGCAACTTAGGCTTCCACAAAGCGGTAGAAGGAATCGGTCTGAAAGATGTCGTTACACAAGTTGGTGATCGTTATGTTGTAGAAGAAATGCGCAAAAACGATTATAATTTTGGTGGCGAGCAGTCTGGACACATGATTTTCTTAGATTTCAACACAACTGGTGATGGGATGCTTTCAGGAATTCAGTTGTTGAATATTATGAAACAGACGGGTAAAAAATTATCTGAGCTTGCAGCAGAGGTTACGATTTATCCGCAAAAATTAGTGAATATCCGCGTAAGTGATAAAAACGGTGCGATGGATGTTCCAGCAATTAAAAAAGTAATCGAAGAAGCAGAAGCTGAAATGGGATCAGAAGGTAGAATCCTAGTTCGCCCTTCCGGCACAGAACCATTACTTCGTGTGATGGCAGAAGCGCCTACCGATGAGAAAGTCAATTACTATGTCGATAAAATTGCAGCAGTAGTCAAAGAAGAAATCGGTCTAGATTAAGAAACTAAGATAGAAGAGAAAAAGCAAAGACTAGTGACGGTTATTCGTCGCTGGTCTTTGCTTTTTCTTTTATTTAAAAACATATTGTGTAAGAAACATTATACCAATGTAAGAGATGAAAAAACTCAACATCACTAGTAAAATAGCACGTTTGCGTGCTTTATCTGCTTTTAATCCTATTTTTTTGTGGATATGATCAAGAATAATATAACTAGGAATTTGAGCCAATAGATAGACGTAATAATAGTTTTGCCCGTCCGCAATAAGGAAGTACAAAACAAGAGAAGCAACTATACTATCAAAAAAGAGAATAGACCAGCGTAAGAGCGTTAATTTTGTTACCATCGAAAATCATAGGTAGAACTCCAGCGTGCTTCGGTCAAGGTTATTCTACCAGTCCCTCTATTGCCGTTAGCATCTATTCTATCACGACAAAATCTGCTTCTTGATGCTATCGTATTCAATACCATGCCGGATAACAGAGCCGCAATAGCAACACCCACCCCTAGTAAAGTAGCTTTAGTAATGGCAGCAAGTATTCCGGAAAGTGCGACGCCAGCACTGCTTTGAACGAATAAAATATTGTAAGCAGTACGAACTGCTTGCTTACCGGCAGCTGTTTGATAAAAAATATTCCAACCCCCGTTTTGTATACGTTCGCCATAACCACTAGTCCTCATTTCTGCGCCTTCATATTTTTTAAGAAAATATTCTGCAAATGCTTTTGCCTGTTCAATGTTGTTTGTTCGGGTAATGGTTTCCAATGATCTTTTGAACGCAATGGATGCCATTTCTTTTTCCATTTCTTTATAACTATCATTTTTGTAAACATCAGGCTTGATAGTGGTAGTATCTAATTCAGAAGCAAGGGAGACGATTGCAGTAGAAGTCAGGACGAGTGAGGAAACAACAATTGTAGTGACAAAAATAATAAGCATTTTTCTTATCATAGGACAACCTCCATTTTGTTTTTGTTATAATATAAGTATAATAGTTTCTTTGTTACCCTTATATTTTATAATCATCTAATTGTTTTTGGTAGATTTGTTGCATAAGCTCACAAAAATTTTGGAGGGAGAAAAAATTGAGGTTTGGCGAAATGTATCGATTTATAAGGAAAGGGAAAGGAATGACTCAAAAAGAAGTTTGTAATGATTTTTTAGATAGGACAACTCTTTCGCGGATTGAAAAAAATGAGACGGAGCCAAGGTTTGAAAATGCTTGTTATTTATTAGAGAGGATAGATGTATCTTTAGATGAATTTAGATATTTGGCAAATATAGAGAATAGAGATAATAGAGATAATCGTACAAGGCTTATTGAGGATTTTTATTCTATTATTTCAAATACAGAAAGTGCACAGATAAGAAAGTTGTATAGACGATGTTTAGAATTTACATCTACTTGTTCAGATAAAAAAATAGAAGAAATCCTGTTGATTTTACGCTTGTATTTATCTGCTGATCCTATAGACTTTGATAAAACAGAATTCAAAGGGTTGGTGACTCCGATTTGGCAGCGGCTTTCAAAAATAGAGGTGTGGACATTAAGAGATATTCAAATATTTGCGATCATTTCATTTCATCTAGAAATCAGCACGTTAGAAATAATGTATCCTATTCTATTAGCTACGCTTGATAGATATAATCGATTGGATGTTGTCGATACAGTAAGGCTGACACTTTTGATGAATATCTCTCAAATATATATACAAAAAAATCTTGTAGAAGATGGCCGATACATGTTGAATCTAGCAAAAGATATGGCGAAACGAGCAAAACGAGCTGATTTTCTAGGCATGATCTTCGTAAGATTGGGGTACTGCCAAAACGATACAAAATTAATGCAAAAAGGGTTTGATTTACTTGAAGTAGTTGAAGAAACGGAATTAAAAGCCAAATTATTAAAGGAACTCCAATATTATAGACAGAGAAAGTGAACGATTTATTTAAACGAGGTTTTAAAAAGTAAACGGGAAATAAAGTAAAAATACCGAACACTAAAAATCAAATTTTTTGGTGTTCGGTACATACTATGCTTTTATTTTTTTACAAAAGACTGCAAAAATCAAATGATTTCCCGTACAGAAACGTTACTCAACTGTCACTGATTTCGCCAGATTACGTGGCTTGTCAACGTCAAACCCTCGTAACAGTGTGGCGTAATAGGCAAGTAATTGAGTCGGTACGACTGTGGCAAGAGTAGACAGATAAGGGTGGACTGCTGGCAGTACTAGTTGGTCATTTTCCTTTTCTAATCCTTCTGAGACGATAATTAATGTTTTAGCGCCACGGCTTTCGACTTCTTTCAGATTACCTCGAGTATGCGCGCCAGTCACTTCTTCACTGATGATTCCGATCACGGGTGTTCCTTCTTCAATCAAAGCAATTGTTCCGTGTTTCAATTCACCAGCAGCAAAACCTTCTGCCTGGATGTAACTGATTTCTTTCAATTTCAAAGCGGCTTCAAGAGAAACGTTGTAGTCTGCCCCGCGTCCGATATAAAAAGCATTTCTTGTGTCGCTGAGGTATTCTGCAGCCAGCTCCTCTAAATAATCTTTCTGGGCAATGACCGATTCCATCGCATTTGCGACTAAACTCAATTCATGAGTGATATCGAACGAAAGAGAAGTTTCTAATTCTTTTTTGTCACCGATAGCTTTGGCTAATAAAGTCAGTACTGCTATTTGTGCAGTATAAGCTTTCGTTGATGCTACTGCAATCTCAGGTCCGGCATGCAATAATAGGGTGAAGGATGCTTCTCGCGAAAGAGTAGAGCCAGCAACATTTGTAATCGTAAGTGAAGGATAGCCAAGACGGTTGATTTTTACCAGCACTTGCCGACTGTCCGCTGTTTCGCCACTTTGACTCAAGAAAATAAAGAATGGTTTTTTTGAAAGAAGAGGTGTGTTATAGCCGAATTCACTGGCTAAATGAACCTCGACAGGAATCTGTGTCAATTCTTCCAAAGTCTGTTTACCAGCTAATCCCGCATGGTAACTAGTTCCGCAAGCAACGATGTAGATTCGATCGCTGTCAGATAATGTATCGATCAGTTTTGGATCAAGAGGGACCCGATTATCTTCTGTTACGTATTTTTGAGCAATACGGCGCATGATAATAGGCTGTTCGTCGATTTCTTTCAGCATATAAAAAGGATAGGTGCCTTTCTCGATATCTGAAGCATCTACTTGCGCTTCAAATGAAGAACGTTCCATAATGTCGCCCGCAAAATTTTGGATAATAATTTTGTCTGATGTAACGGTAACCATCTCTTCATCTTCGACCTCGACGAATTTCTTCGTATGAGCAAGCATAGCCATTGCATCACTGGCAATCACATTGAATCCATCGCCAAGTCCGACTAACAATGGGCTTTTGTTTTTCGCTACATAAATCACATCAGGTGTTGTACGATCAATCAAAGCGAAAGCATAAGAACCTTTGATGACGCGCAAAGCTTTTAAAAATGCCTCTTTTGCCGTCATATCCTTCGCAAAAGTTTCAATCAGATGAGCGATAATCTCAGTATCTGTCTCACCGATAAAGTGATCATCTGTTAAATAAGCATTTTTAAGTTCTTCAAAGTTTTCGATCACGCCATTATGGACGAGCACGAAACGTCCGCTTTGTGAAGTATGTGGATGGGCATTTTCTTCAGATGGTTGTCCGTGGGTTGCCCAACGTGTATGGCCGATGCCTATATTTCCTGTAGTATCAGAAGTTATTTTATCCTTTAAATTTTGGATTCTACCTTGTGCTTTGACTAAATAATCTGTCGTGCCATCTGAGACAAAGATGCCAGCTGAATCATAACCGCGGTATTCCAATTTTTCTAGCCCGCCAATCAATCCTGGTGTTACATTTTTTAATCCAATCATTCCAACAATTCCGCACATAAAAAACATCCTACTTTCTATAATGAATTCGTATGAATGCTTCCAGCTGCAGGAAAATCCTTTTGTTTTATCTTTGCAGATACTTTTTGTGGATCTTCTGTAGAGTGCAGTCCCTAGGGTCATCCGCCGAATCTTTCGATAAACCCTCTCCTCGTCATCTGTTTGCACAGACCAGGCGCTATCCTAAAAGGTATAACTATCCTCCTTTTTTATTTTTTATCTGGAAACATTTAAAATCATACCCTTTTGCGAATGTTTTTGTCAACAAAAAAAGAATAAAAATAAATTGGTATATATCGAACTGCTTTTTGGATGTGCGTTTTGTGTCAAAAAATAATCGGTTTTTATCTATCATCTTTTTCAGGAGTTCGGTACAATAGAAAGTAATAGGATGAAGGAGGAGAAAAATGGATTCAAAAATTGAAATCATGACACTTGGAATGTTAAAAAAACAATTGTCCGAATTTGAAGCATCAGCTGGTGTATCAGATGATACAAAAATATTTTTAGATACTGGTTGGGATAGCATCCAGGAAATCGCACCTGATGCCTTGGAAGTTGTCCAAGCGCGAGAGTTTACGGTAGAAGATGAATGGACAAAAGAGTCATTTTCCGGGTATGCGCGTGAAGAAAAAGCAGAGCGATTCGACACTTCCGAGCAGTCAGAAACTGTGATCGTCATAAAAAACTTGTATTAGAAAGGAGAAAGAATGAATAAAAAACGTTGGGCAGCAGTTCTGATTGCTGCGGGATTATTTGTGGTTTCGTTAGTTTCGGCGAGTTTGACTAAGCCTCAGGAAAACAATCAAGTCGAGGGGTTGAACAGTTGGTTATACGGGGATGAAGAGTTAGTACCAAATGTGTTGGAAGAGGGAGACAGTACGCAAAAAATCGTAAAACTAACAGTAGATGGAACGATTGCTGCAGGAGGATCTTCTGGTTTATTTGCTTCTGAAGGTTATAACCATGAAAATTTCATGGAACAACTGAAAGCTGTGGAAGAAGATCCAACAGTCAAAGGAATCTTTTTAGAAGTAAACTCTCCTGGTGGTGGTGTCTATGAAAGTGCGGAAATCGCTAAGAAATTAGATACGATCCGTAAAGAACATGATATCCCGATGTATGTCAGTATGAAAAACATGGCAGCTAGCGGTGGTTACTATATTTCTGCTCAAGCAGATAAAATCTTTGCAACCGAAGAAACAGTGACCGGTTCAATTGGTGTGATCATGTCAGGATTGAATTATTCAGGGCTTTTAGAAAAACTGGGTGTGGAAGACACAACAGTGAAAAGCGGCGCATTGAAAGATATGGGTTCAGGAACACGCCCAGAGACAAAAGAAGAGGAAGCAGTGCTTCAAGCGTATATTGATAGTGCGTATCAACGATTTGTAAGAATCGTTAGCGAGGGACGAAATAAATCTGAAGAAGCAGTCAAAAAAATAGCAGATGGAAGGATTTATGATGGTGTCCAAGCAAAAGAAGTAGGTTTAGTCGATGAATTGGGATTCCCTGAAGACGCCTTACAAGCTATGCGAAAGGAACAAAAGCTTGAAGATGCTGAATTAGTAGAATATTCCTCCGCATCATCTGGATTTGCCAGCACATGGTTAGGGAGCAAACTGGCAGAGTTCCAAGGATTGAAATCTTCTGAAACTAGTCAGATCTTATCAATACTTGAGAATCTCGGAACTGCAGAATCACCAAAAGCAATGTATTATTACGGAGGTGAGTAAGCATGACGGAACTTCCAAACGAAAATAAGGAACAAGGAAGAGAGAGGCAACAGCAGCCTGCTGTGGGACCTGATCCAAGCTTTTCCCAAAAGGTGCTGAGCTCTTTTGAAAGAGAACCGATGACGTCAGAAGAAATCAAAAAGAAACAACGGAAATGGAAAAAGTATACTGACACAAAAAATGAACCACCAAAAGCAAATGATTTTCCTCATTATTTCTATGCAGGTTTTTTGATCCGAATGTTTGCCTTCTTGATCGATCTTTTGTGTATCGGTGCTATTACACGTTTAACACTTGGTATTGCCAAAAATCTAGGTTGGCTGAATTTTTCAGATTCGTATTTGAGTCTCTATGGATTCACAGCATTACTCATTTATTTAGCGTATTTTGTTTTATTGACGAAACTCAATCATGGCCAAACGATTGGGAAAATGATCTTCGGTATTCGAGTCATCAGTTTTGATGAAGAAGAACTTAGCTGGTCAACTGTTTTAGTTAGAGAAGGTGCTTGCCGGTTCATTCTAAAGTTTCCTTTGCTGATGTTAGGGTATCTTCCAGCAATCTTTAATCAGAAAAAGCAGCATCTGGGAGATCTTTTCACTAATACAAGTGTCGTTACGATTAATCTGATCAAAGCATTCAACCAAGAAGTTAACAGCTGATGATCCATAAAAAACAGTAGTTTGAAGCATCTTCTAAAAGTCAGATCAAAAATCTAGCTTTTAGAGGATGCTTCGATTATTTTTAATTGTCATGCTTTTTCTGTTTTGCTACTATTGAACATGAGCTGAACATAAGCAAGAGGAGGACACTGCGTGAAGCCGATTGATTTTCCAGAAAAATATGAGAATTTAATGCGAGTGGCCCAACAAGCACTAGCAAACCAGCAATATCAGCAGGCAAAAGAACTATTTCAACGTGCTTACGAGTTGAAAGAAAGCTTTGAGGCTAACAGCCTGCTTGTTTTTTGTCTTTATGAGTTAGACGAGAAAAAAGAAGCGTTGAAACAAGCACTCTTACATGAAAAACAGTATCTTCAAAACGAGGAGTTTGCTGAATTTTATTTTGACTTGTTAATCAGCGCACAAGATTTTTTATATGCTAGAAAATTGATAGCAAGTACAGATTTTTATGAATCTTTTGAGCAGCGTATCATTGAAAAAATCCAATTTGCAGAAGAATTATCCGGACAAATGGAGAGGCAAAAAGTCAAGGCACTCCATAAAAAATCGGAGGAACTTCCTTCATTGGAACCAGCACGTCAGCTGTCGTCTATCGAGGAGATCGAACAGCTTCCTTACCATGAGTTTATCCAAACAGCGAGTAAATTGATTGTATTACCAGAGGTCCATATTTTAGCGAGGGCAAAATTGCTGGAGACACTCAGGCAATTGAATGAATGCAACCCTGTTTTCTATTTGACGATTGAAGAAAAACTAGTCAAAGTCATACCCAAAGATTTGCCTAAGCCACAGCAACAGTCAAGTTATCGACAATTGTGTGTGTTTTCAGATCATTATGGGAATGAAGATGCGCTACTTAGTTCGGTGTTGAAAGAAGAATTTACGTTGCAATCTGCAATCGTTTATCCGGTCTATGATACATACATTGAAGACCCGAGGCGTTGGTTTCAACTGACTGTAGAGGCATGTACAGGAAAAACGATGTATGATGGTACGGAAGATGAAAAACAAGATTTTTTTAAAAAACGAGAGAAAATTTTGCAACAAATGATCTTCTTCCATTAGATTTTATCAGTGAAAAAGATAAAAATGTTATGAAAAACAAGGATTCTACCCATTCAATATGTTTACAATTTGAAAGGGTTAGTGTACTATTTAAAGGTATGCATGAAACGTTTTTGATGTATAAAATGAATTTCTAAACTCGGAGGGAATTAAATGACTGCAACATTTGAAAAAAAAGGCACGAATGATGGTGTTTTAAAATTTACGATTGCGCAAGACGAAATCCAAAAAGGATTAACAACTGCGTTTAATAAAGTGAAAAAAAGCTTGAACGTACCTGGATTCCGTAAAGGGAAAGTTTCTCGTCAAGTATTCAACCGTATGTACGGTGAAGAAGCTTTATATGAAGATGCATTGAATGCTGTATTACCAGAAGCTTATGAAGCTGCTGTCAAAGAAGCTGGCATCGATCCTGTTTCTCAACCAAAAATCGATGTTGAAAGCATGGAAAAAGGTCAAGATTGGGTAATCACTGCTGAAGTAACAGTGAAACCAGAAGTAAAATTAGGACAATATAAAGATCTAGTTGTTGAAAAACAAGACCGTGAAGTAACAGATGCTGACGTGGATGCACGTATTAAACGTGAACAAGAAGCACAAGCTGAATTAGTTATCAAAGAAGATGCTGCAGCTGAAAATGGCGATACAGTAGTAATCGACTTCGAAGGCTTTGTAGATGGCGAAGCGTTTGATGGCGGAAAAGGCGAAAATTACTCACTTGAATTAGGTTCAGGTTCATTCATTCCAGGATTTGAAGATCAATTAGTTGGTCATAAATCAGGTGAAAGTCTAGATGTAAATGTAACTTTCCCAGAAGATTATCAAGCAGAAGATCTTGCTGGAAAAGAAGCAGTCTTCAAAGTGACAATCCATGAAGTAAAAGCAAAAGAAGTGCCTGAATTAGATGACGAATTCGCAAAAGATGTGGATGACGAAGTATCAACATTAGACGAATTGAAAGAAAAATATCGCAAAGAATTAGTAGAAACAAAAGAAAAAGCAGCGGACGATGCAAAAGATGAAGCAGCAATCCGTATGGCTGTTGAAAACGCAGAAATCGTTGAATTGCCACACGTGATGGTTCATGATGAAGTACATCGTTCAATGGACGAATTCTTGAACAACATGCAACGTCAAGGTATCTCTCCTGAAATGTACTATCAATTAACTGGTTCTACAGAAGAAGACTTGCATAAACAATTCGAAGGTGAAGCAGAAATGCGCACAAGAACAAATCTTGTGATCGAAGCAATTGCAGCTGCTGAAAATCTTCAAGCAACAGAAGAAGAAATCAATGCAGAAATCCAAGAATTATCAGAAACATACAACATGCCAATCGAACAAATCAAACGCGTGTTGACAGAAGATATGCTGGAACATGATGTGACAATGAAAAAAGCAATCGAATTGATCACAGGTACAGCGACAGAAGCAAAAGAATAGAAATTAAGTAATAGAGGTCATGAAATAAGGGACTGTGACATGTTTGTTGTCACAGTCCCTTATTTTTTGTTAAGCGTGAAAATATACAAAGATATAGGTCAATCGATCCTTTGTTAAACACTTTTTCTTTTTACTAAACTATGTTATGATAGTAAAAGACTGTAAAGTCTCTGATAGTTTCTTGCATACTTTTTGCAAGTTAAGGGGTGAAGACCATGTATGACAATCCAAGTAGCAATGAGACCGTACGCTGTTCTTTTTGTGGGAAAACCCAAGAAGAAGTGAAAAAAATCGTAGCTGGTCCAGGGGTCTACATCTGTAATGAATGTATCGACCTATGTAAAGAGATCATTGATGAAGAATTTTATGAAGAAGCTGTACGCGAATTCACTGAAGTCCCTAAACCACTAGAAATTCTTGAAGTATTGAATAACTACGTGATTGGACAAGATCGCGCAAAACGCTCGTTAGCTGTTGCCGTATACAATCACTACAAACGTGTCAATCAGCAAGCACAAGAGAACGCAGATGATGTTGAACTACAAAAAAGCAATATCTGCTTGATCGGACCTACAGGGTCTGGGAAAACGTTTTTAGCACAAACATTAGCAAAAACGTTGAATGTACCTTTTGCAATCGCAGATGCGACAAGTTTGACGGAAGCTGGTTATGTGGGTGAAGATGTAGAAAACATTTTACTTAAATTGCTCCAGTCTGCTGATTACAATGTGGAACGTGCAGAAAAAGGGATCATCTATATTGATGAGATCGATAAAATCGCACGTAAAAGCGAAAATGTATCCATCACTCGTGATGTTTCCGGTGAAGGTGTCCAACAAGCCTTGCTGAAGATTCTAGAAGGAACTGTTGCAAGTGTTCCGCCTCAGGGAGGACGTAAACATCCACATCAAGAATTTATCCAGATCGATACGACGAATATCTTGTTCATCGTAGGTGGGGCGTTTGATGGTATCGAAACAATCGTGAAGAACCGCATGGGCGAAAAAACGATTGGATTTGGTACGCAAAACCAAAAACTTTCTGAAGACGAAAGCGTCATGCAGCATATCATTCCTGAAGATTTGCTGAAATTCGGATTGATTCCTGAGTTTATCGGACGATTACCTGTTATGGCAGCTTTAGAGAAATTGACAACAGATGATCTGGTACGGATCTTGACTGAGCCAAAAAATGCGTTAGTCAAACAATATCAAAAACTTCTTTCTCTAGATGATACCGAACTTGAATTTGAACCTGAAGCATTGAGAGCTATTGCGAAAAAAGCAATCGAACGCAACACTGGTGCTCGAGGTCTTCGTTCTATCATCGAAGAAATCATGATGGATGTGATGTTTGATATCCCTTCAAATGAAAACATCGAAAAAGTGATTATCACCAAAGAAGCAGCTGAATTGTCTGGTGAGCCAACAGTGATCTATAAAGATTCAGAGAAAAAAGCGGGTTGATGAGAAGAGGCTGCCGTAAAAGTCATTTTGGCTTTTACGACAGCCGCTTGCTTTATTCATCACCTTTTTAAGGAGAGAGACCATGAAAGTCCATCAAGCTGAAATCATCATAAGTGCAGTGGCACCAAAACAATATCCAGAGACACAATTACCGGAAATAGCTCTGGCAGGGCGATCAAATGTAGGGAAATCTTCTTTTATCAACACATTGATTGATCGAAAGAATTTAGCGCGCACTTCCGGTAAGCCTGGAAAGACCCAGACCTTGAATTTTTATTTGATCGAGAATGCGTTGCATTTTGTCGATGTTCCAGGATACGGGTATGCAAAAGTATCCAAAACTGAACGAGCAAAATGGGGAAAGATGATCGAGACATATTTAACGACTAGAGAACAACTACGTGCGGTCGTTTCTTTAGTAGATCTGCGCCATAAGCCTTCTCAAGAAGATATCCAGATGTATCAATTTTTGAAGTATTATGATATCCCTGTGATCGTTGTTGCTACTAAGGCAGATAAGATTCCTCGCGGTAAATGGAACAAGCACGAAAGCGAGATCAAAAAAGCATTGGATTTTGATCGTAATGACACATTTATTCTTTTTTCTTCCGTTACAAAACAAGGAAAAGAAGAAGCATGGGCAGCAATCGAACAAGCAATCGAATCATAAAAAGAAAAAAAGACTTACCAGCCAAACTTTTATGGAAGAGTTTGGCTGGTAAGTCTTTTTTTGCAGAACTTATCTTACTTTTGTTTCTTGTCTTTTTTCTTTTCGTTTTGTGGCTGCGGTTTTAGAAACCGATCGATTTCTTCTTTTGGCGCAACTGTTTTTTCCGGATCGACAGCAAATGATTCGAAAAGTCTATCTAAATTGTCTGTACGTTCAAATTTCAATCCCATCGCGAACACCTCTTTGTTCCTTTTTTACTTAGTTTACCATGTAATACCTAAAATTGGTTTCTAAGACAAAAAGTTTTAGTTTTTCTTTATCATTCGTTATAATTAAATTATAAAAAGGTTTGAAAGAGGTGAGAAAATGATTGGTGAAGATAAATTATTAATGACTATCCAGCTCACAGACTTAAATGAGGAAGAAAAAAAACAGGAAATAAGCGATTGGGCCGTTTTGACACGTCTGTTGATCCAGCCAACATTTATCCGCTCTTTCACTCAACAAGCGGAGCCGTATGATCTTAAGAAACTTCAAGAAAAAATAATGCTCGCATCGGTAAGAGACGAAAGCTGGTTAGTTGTAGGGAATGACGAGAACGAGTGTAGTTTTCGTTTGGAAGGCAATCAATTGTTGATAAAAAATGTATTGGCTATCTCTGTTTTCAAAGAAAACCAGTTTTTGATTCGAGATTTCATTCAGAAAAAAATGATTGCCCATGGTGTATTTGCTTATATGAGAGCTTATAGCGAGTTTATCTATCACAATACAAAACAGATTCCCCAGCGGCTGCTGTTTGAGACGATGGACGAAATCGAGCGTTTACCTAAAATGAAACAACAAAACGGCGACGTAGTAGTGGATTGCAATCAATTTCCAGGCTACGATCTTTTTTATCAAGGCTTATGTTTTACCTCATGCTGGGAAATGTATTACAGTCACTATTACCATCAGATCATCCCCAAACCGATTTTTCTCGATACACAACAAGTAGAAAAAGTGAAAGAATTAGATAACGAAGTCATATATATCCAGCTTTATCGAGACCCATTCAATTGGCAAAAAACAAACAATCAGCTATTCCAATCCTATTTTAGAGACCAGCTTGGGTTTGACCACCTTGCTTGGGATAACGGCGTGGGATTGCTGAAACCACCATTTGTTGAATACATTTATACTGATCATACGATTCAATCTGTCCAGTATCAAAATGCGCAGATGCAACCTGTTCCCAAAAAAAATGCCTCGTTCTTTGTAACGAAAAGTTATGATATTCAAGGAGGAAATTATAAAGAAAGACGTGTCCGCGGAACACTAAATGCTCAGGCGTATTTTCCTTGGGTTGACGAGAATCGCGCGCGCATGATGTGCTATAAGATCATCGATCCGACTGTTGCTTTGGACAATGGAATCGAAGCATATTGTTATTACATCAGGGAATATCTAGAAATAGAGGTAACAGATGAGAAATATCAAGATTATCTTTTATCATTAAGAATCTATGTTCCTTCTGAAGCACTTCCGGATTTACCGTTAAAGGAAATCAAACACAGACTCTCTGATATTGCCTTCAAACGAATAAAGAAAAAACGGCGAAGTGTCCAATTTGATGTCAAGAAAGGCGAGAAGCATCTGCGTGTGCAGTTTTTAGATTATCGCGAATTAGAACAATTGATTACTTTACAAAAAATATGAGGTGAAGAAAATGGATAAACAACTTTATTATCGAATAATGGTTCCAGCATCATTATTATCCGTCTGTCTCTTTTTTGTTCCTAATTTTCCTATTCGATCAGTCATCGGTTTCTTGGTCATGTTTGGTGGGATGGGATTTTATTATTACCTTCTTCATAAGGAAAGAAAACCTGCTTCTGTTTATATGAAAAAAACAAGAAGCGAAAATAACAAACGATAAAACAGTTTGATAATATTCAAATAAAGTAGGGAACCAGTCAAAAAAAGACTGGTTTTTA
>NZ_BJLL01000049.1:0-20973 GCF_007996925.1 Enterococcus sp. NBRC 3427
ACAACCTCTTTTCGTTTAGCACTACATTTCCTTAAAAAGTAGAAAAGCTTTCGAAGCCTCGTTTGTTTCTTTTACTGTATAATAAAAGAAAAGAGTAAAAATCGCCAAAAGAGATAAACAAGAGAAAGGAAATACAAGATGATTGGTCTGATTTATTTTGTGGTGATCGTTCTGGCGAACACAGTCGGCGCTATTTCCGGGATGGGTGGAGGCGTGTTGATCAAACCGATTCTTGATCTTATCGGTGCCCATTCTGTTGCAGGGATTTCTTTTTACTCAACAGTTGCAGTATTCACGATGTCCATTGTTTCGACTGTGCGACAAGTATCAAGCGGGAAATCACTGAATTGGCAGATTGTCGGTTGGGTATCTAGTGGAGCTGTTGTTGGAGGAGTAGTCGGCAACATTGTATTCGAAGTTTTTTTACAGTTATTTGAAAATGAGAAGCATGTGCAGCTGATTCAAATTTTTTTGACGGTATTGACCTTGGTTTTTGCGTTCTTCTACACCAAGCATCATCAGCCAAAATTTCATTTGACGTCATGGACTTGGTACCTTATATGTGGGGTAGTTCTGGGCTTTTTAGCTAGCTTTTTAGGTATTGGTGGTGGACCAGTCAATGTTTCTTTGTTGATGCTGATGTTTGCATTGCCAATAAAAGAAGCAACACTATATTCTCTATCTACGATTTTCTTTTCTCAACTGGCAAAATTGGTAACGATTGCTTTAACAAGTAGCTTTATGCGCTTTGATTTATCTATGTTGTTTTATGTTATCCCCGCTGCTATTATTGGAGGTTTGTGGGGAGCAAGATTTAGCAGGATTTTGTCTCCAAAAAAAGTGACCTTTATTTTTCAAGCGATCGTCATCGTGGTTCTTTTGATCAATCTTTACAATGCTTTCGTCATCTTGCAAACATTAGAAGGATCTGGATTCAAGCAAGTCAAAATCACTGAAAAGTCTTTTTTTAAATGAAAAAAGGAGTATACTGTGATAAAAAAATTCATTCAAAAAAATAGAAATTGGCTGGTGATTTGGATGTTGCGGGAAATGCGTTTAGGAGATGCAGAAGCACTACGAGAAATCAATGCGGAACAATTAGGGTATGATGTACCATTAACTGTTACGGTGAGACAAATGAAGAAACTGTTGAAGGAGCCAGAAAAAAATTTTTTCTTGGTTTATGAAGATCCTATTTCTAAAAAAGCAGCTGGCTATGTACAAGCGGAGTCCTATGAATCGATTTTCAGCGATCCGATGTTCAATATTATGGCACTTGCTGTGTCTAAACATGCTGAAAAAAGAGGAATCGGAAAGGCCTTGATGACTGGCGTAGAAGAAGAAGCGAAAAAACGAGGAATATCAGCAATAAGACTTAATTCTGCAGAATACAGAGTAGAAGCACACCGATTTTATGAACACATCGGTTTTCATTCCGATAAAATGCAAAAAAGATTTTTGAAAATCCTGTAAATTTTTATCAAAAAATACCTGGTCATCAAGCCGCTACTTGATGATCAGGTATTTTTTTGACTAAGAAAGTAATTGCATCAAGAAACCTGAGATGATCAAAACGATGGCACCACCAAGCCGATTGCCCATTTGAGCAAAAGCAATAAGTTCCATCCGATTAGCTGCAGATAAGACAGCTACATTTCCTGTACCACCCATCGAGTTGTTGCATAAGCCAGCAGTAATAGTTGATTCGATTGGATATAAACCAAACAAACGACCGACAAATCCTGAAACCACTGAAATCGCGATAACACTTGTCAAACATAAGACAACAAATTGCCATGTCAAAGCAGAAGCCAATACATTCAGATTCAATAACGCAATACCGATACCTGCAAGAACAGCTGCTGTCAAGTTTTTGACAATCAAGTTGTTGAACATGATAGCTGCATCTTCGTAATATTCTGGTAATAGGTTTGCGATTTTACAGATAACAACGATAATGATCATGAATGCGTACGCATGGACTTTAGGAACAAAATAGTTACCGATTTGTCCTAAGATGAAGAAAGTCAATGATACCATCAAACCAACACCTAATTGTGGAATGGAAGGTTTTACATTTCTAGGTTTTCCATCGCCAAGGTCGCCTTTTTCCATTAATTTACCATTACCGTTGAATTTTGGCATTGATTGTCCCGCACGAGCAACTAACGCTGCACCAATGATAGCTAGGACATTTGTCATTGCTGTAGCAGGAATCAGGCGGGAAATGATAGAAGAAGCGTCCGTACCTAAAACATTTGCATAAATCGTTGATAAAGGTACAGCTCCGGCTCCAACCCCCCCAGCCATTGCGGGCAATGAGATATATAAAACGGAATTTGCAAAACCATTTCCGATAAGCATACCTACGAGTCCTACGGCAAAAAAGGAGACGACCATTGAAATAAGTGCAACAGGAATAAAACGAACAGAAGCTTTCATCAATAGATTACGGTTCATACCAAGGATGCTACCAGTAATCAAGGCAGCAATATAAAAGTCTAAAAAGCCCATATTGCTGACAAAGTTTTCTGTGGATTTCACTACATACTCAGGTAAGATCCCAAATGTAGCAATCGCAGCAGAGGCAAAAATCGCAAAGACGGAGCCACCACCTAAATAACTTTTGACGATAGGGATTTTTGTCCCGATAAAATGAAATAAATTACCGAAAATGACCAAAACAGCGATTGGGCCAATCATATTCGTCGGTAATTTTCCTAAAGCCATTGCAATGATCAGGACAAGAACCATGATCAAATAAAGGGGCAAACTTACGCCGGTAATTTTTGTTGACCAAAATCCTTCTTTTTTCTTTTCCTCAACTGCAGTTGCAGTTGTTGTTTTTTGTGCCATTTTTACAGATCCTTTCTTATTCTGTATCGTATGAAAAAAGCCAAAGAGAAGCGGCAAAAGAGCAGTAGTTGGCTGGCTGCTGTTTTGCCGCAGTCGCTTTTTTCTTTTTAGACGTCATACAAAGTTTCTGTATGTTCTTTTACTATAACAATCTTAATCTTCTAAAGATTTATATTCAGGAACCCATTTAGCAGATTCAACTGCTTCTTTGATATCCGTAATTTCTTCACGATTCAATTTTTGTGCAACAACTGATTTTGCGACAGTTTCAGCAATCGTTTGAGAGAATTCAGTGATTTTTGCTACTGGAGGCAAGATAGCTGCTCCTGGTTTTGTTACATCAACGATTCCGCCTAATGCTCGACTAGCTTGAGAAATGATTTCAGCATTTACTCGTGTAGCTGTTGAAGCAATCAAACCAAGCCCTAATCCTGGGTACATCAACGCATTATTTGCTTGACCGATTTGGTAAGTTACACCGTTATATTCCACATCAGCAGCAGGGATACCTGTTCCAACTAAAGCTTTTCCGTCCGTCCATTCAATCAAATCTTTTGCTTTTGCTTCTGCCAATTTTGTTGGATTAGACAAAGGCATGATGATTGGACGTGGGGTATGAGCCGCCATTTCTTTCACGATTTCTTCAGTGAATGCTCCAGGTTGGGTAGAAGTACCAATCATGATCGTTGGATGGATTGCTTTTACAACTGCTTCTAAGTTTGTCAATTCATCAGCATTAGTGAATTCTGAGCGTTTACGAGCGAATGGGATTTGACCAGGAGTCAATCCTTTTGTATCTTCAAACAATAAACCTTGTTTATCTACTTGATAGAAATGTTGGCGTGCTTCTTCTTCAGGTACACCTTGACGGATCATTTCATCTAAAAGGATGTTTGCGATACCTACACCAGCAGTACCAGCACCAAATGTCAAGATTGTTTGATCTTTCAATTGCTCACCTGATATATTCAATCCACCTAATACACCAGCTAGTACAACGATTCCTGTGCCTTGGATATCATCATTGAAAGTAGTGATTTTATCTTCGTATTTTTCTAAGATCGTTGCAGCATTTCCTCGTCCAAAATCTTCCCAATGTAATAACAATTCTGGGAATA
The DNA here is from genome assembly GCF_007996925.1 of Enterococcus sp. NBRC 3427. Taxonomy (NCBI): domain Bacteria; kingdom Bacillati; phylum Bacillota; class Bacilli; order Lactobacillales; family Enterococcaceae; genus Enterococcus; species Enterococcus sp. NBRC 3427. Next base: position 3,975 of record NZ_BJLL01000049.1, read on the forward strand.
ATTCAGTAGCTGATTGAACGAATTGATCGATGAATTCGTAGTAAGTTTCGCCTTCTACACGAGCATGACGATTCCCTAAGTATAATGGATTATTCAATAATTCTTCGTTATTAGTACCAGCGTCGATCGATACAGGTAAGACCTGTGCAGGATTGATACCAGCCGCAGCAGTATAGACCATCAATTTACCGATAGCGATGTCAACACCGTTCACACCCCAGTCACCCATACCTAAGATTCCTTCTGCATCTGTCACAACGATCAAACGAATGTCGCGTCCATCTGCTGCGTTTTTCAAACTTGCTTTGATGTTTTCTGGTTCGTCGATTGAAAGAAATGCAGCATCTTGTGGTTTCAAGAAAATTTCGTTGTATTGTTCGATTGAATCCGCAACGACAGGATCATAAACGACAGGCATGAATTCAACTAAATGTTCGCCCATCAATTTATAAAACAATGTCCGGTTTGTATTGAATAGATTCATTAAGAAGATACGTTTTTCCAAATCGGTCTGTTTGCTTAAGTATTGACCGTAAGCTTGGACAGATTGTTGTTCCAATGTTTGGACAGTACTTGGAAGCATACCAGTGATTCCGTATTTTGCCCGTTCTTCTTTTGTAAAAGCTGTTCCTTTATTTAGAAAAGGATTATTTAATAAGTTTAGCCCTGTAAGCATGAATGATTCCTCCTAAGTTTTAATACAAACGAAGTATAGGAGTCAGATGAGGATATAGTCAAAAAGAGCAGGTATAATAAATTTTATTTATATGAGTAATAGAGTCAAAAGAAATCAAAATAACGGTATTTGTTCTTTTTATATCAACAATCCTTGCTTGATTACTATGCGTATCTCTTATATGCTAAAGAAAAGTAGAAGAATAAAAGATATGTTAGATAGATAAATAGAATCTCTGAAGAATAAATCACGTGATCGTGACGATAAAATTCACTTACGTCAGGTGATAAAAAAATACATAAGTAGAAAACTAAGAGGAGGAACAGAAAATGAAAGAAGTTCAATTGATCAGAAAAAGCGAACTATCAGAAGGCGGTTGCAATGCATGCGGCGTAGTAGAAGCAACAAGCTATACATTAAAGCTTGGTGCCAACAAAGCGATAATCTCTGAGTTGACAGTAGGCGGTCTTGTGGACAGTCTGGCGCTTGCTGAAGGTTTTATTGGAGAAGATATTTATGAGATGTTTTCAGAAGTCCGTCAGTTAAAAAAAGAGGAAAAATGCATAGAGGTACATCATGAGAGCCCGAATGTGAGATTTAAACGTGGTGATAATGAGATGATCTTCAATAATCATGTGTCCGATCACACCGAGCTATATGAAATCGTGAATCAAATACTAACTGAGCTTTTTGGATTGGGACCGTATGCGTTCAAGGAAGAAAACGGTAATCCAAAATTAAACGAAGAATGGCAAGAAACGATTGAAACACAAAGAAACAATCCTCACTTATTTCAATAGGCATACACAGTATTTCGTAAAAGGGACTTTGACACGACTTTTGTCAAAGTCCCATCGCTTTTTTTATCTATTTGTGTTTTAAACATTTTTCTCAGAGTAGTGACATCTGGAATGACTGAAATGTAAACAGATTATTTGCCTGTATCAATACTGAAGAGTAATATAAAAAGTGTAAACGCTATCATATTATTCATTCAATTTTTTATAGAGGGAAGGCATTGAAATGGAAAAAACGTATCAAGCAGGTACAAATGAAGGAATAGTGGATTTTATCAATATGGAAGATTTAGAAATAGCCGCTTCACAAGTGATTCCAGCTGGTGGTTATGGTTACATCAGCAGTGGTGCTGGCGACTTATTTACTTATCAAGAAAATGAACGGGCATTCAATCATCAACTGATTATTCCTCATGTATTAAGAGATGTAGAATTACCCGATACAACTACACATTTTGACGAAGAAACGCTGACTGCACCAATCATCATGGCACCAGTTGCTGCTCATGGCTTAGCTCATGTGAAGGCGGAGAAAGCTTCTGCAAAAGGTGTAGCAGATTTTGGGACGATCTATACAGCAAGTTCTTATGCTTCTTGTACTTTAGAAGAGATAAGAGAAGCAGGAGGGGAGAAAGCACCGCAATGGTTTCAATTTTATATGAGCAAAGATAATGGAATCAATTTGGATATTCTTGAAGTGGCCAAGCGTAATGGAGCAAAAGCAATCGTATTGACAGCGGATGCAACAGTTGGAGGAAACCGTGAAACAGACCGCAGAAATGGGTTTACCTTCCCACTGCCAATGCCAATCGTTCAGGCTTATCAATCAGGAGTAGGCCAAACGATGGATGCTGTGTACAAATCTTCCAAACAGAAGCTTAGTCCAAAAGATGTAGAATTTATTGCTGCTCATTCTGATTTGCCAGTTTATGTGAAAGGTGTCCAGTCAGAAGAAGATGTCTATCGTTCATTAGAATCGGGTGCTGGCGGAATCTGGGTATCTAATCATGGCGGCCGTCAACTAGATGGTGGTCCTGCAGCGTTTGATTCGTTGCAATATGTGGCAGATGCAGTAGATAAACGTGTACCAATCGTGTTTGACAGCGGTGTACGACGCGGACAGCATGTTTTCAAAGCAATCGCATCAGGTGCAGATCTAGTTGCTATTGGCAGACCCGTTATTTATGGATTGTCTTTAGGAGGAAGCACAGGAGTCCGTCAAGTGTTTGATTTCTTTAAAACAGAATTGGAAATGGTCATGCAATTAGCTGGAACACAAACAGTAGAAGATATCAAAAAAATAAAATTGCGTGAGAATCGTTTTATTTAAGATACAAATGACGAAAACAATAGGAGTGCGGCAGTTGAAGCCGTACTCCTATTTGTATGGGTCAGAGATGCCATTAATAGAATAAGTTGAAACGAAAAAAAGAAAATTGAAATGTTTTTTCATACTTAATAAAAAAGAAAAATATTCATGTAAACGATTTTATTGCTTTTTTCTCTTTTATACAAAAAGGGTCAGAATTTCAAGTAAGCGGATGAATTCATGAGGATTTTTTGCATGCTGTCTCTACTATACTTAGGTCACTAAGAAAAAGGAGTGATTTATTATGAAAAAGAACATGATTGGGACATTATTACTTTCAACACTTCTTCTAGGCGGCTTGGCAACCCCAGCTTTTGCTGAAGGTCAAGCAACTTCAAAAGGAGATATTACCTTTACTGAACCAACAAATACCGTGGAGCCTCTTAACCCTACTGACCCTTCAAAACCAGTAGATCCGGCAGATCCGGAAAATCCAGCAACTGGCCAGACAGGTCCTTTAACACTGGATGTAGTTCCCGAATTGCCGTTTGGTACACACGAGATTGAAAGCGGAACAAAAACATATCAAGTAGATGCTTCAAAAAATGATACACCTTATCTCCAAGTATCAGATCGTCGAGGTGTAGGTGCAGACGGGCAAGCACAAGGGTGGAACGTGACAGTTTCGGTTTCAGATTTTGTAAACGGTTCACAAATTTTGCAAGGGGCTGAATTGGATTTTGGGACATCCACTGTGAAAAGTACGTCAGATAACGAAGCCACTGCACCAACTAGTCAAGCTGTGACTGGATTGAGTAAAGCAAGTGCAGCGACACCAATATTTACAGCAGCAAAAGACCAAGGTCTGGGAACATGGCTTTCTGTTTATGATCCAGCAAATATCACGCTGAAAGTGCCTAAAGCAGCAGCTGGAACATTCACGGCTGATTTGACTTGGAATCTCGTGGCTGGCCCAGTAGCATAGAATATGAAATAAATTCAACAAACTGCGGTGAAAATACTATGGATGAAGAATCTTTTTACCGTAGTTGTTGTTGAAAGGATGTGGTGGACAATGAATCAAAGTAAACGACTGTTTGTTTCGTTTTTTTCTATTTTAAGTCTATTTTTCATTTTTCCGTCAATCAGTCAAGCAGAGGATTCAGCAGGAGACTTTGGGATCAAACCGGTATTTCCAGAGAATCAAATAGATAAAGCAATCGGTTATTTTGATTTATTAGTGGCACCGGAACAAAATCAGACACTGGAAGTAATTATCAGCAATTCTTCAGATCAAGAACGTACATTTGAGCTTTCTGTTAATCCGGCGGTAACGAGTGATGGTGGAACGATCGATTATAGTCAAAAAAAACCAACGCTAGATGGGACTTTGCCGTTTGATGTCCGTGACGTTTTGATTGTTGCGAAAAAGGAAGTCAATGTACCAGCGCATGCTGAAACAACTGTACCTGTAGAAGTAAAAATCCCAGCTAAAAGCTTTAAGGGACGTGTATTAGCGGGTATTCATGTTTCACCTAAAGAAGAAGCTGAAGCAGAAAATGCTACAGAAGGAGCACAAATCAAAAATCGTATTGCTTATAATCTCGCAGTCGTTTTACAAGAAAGTCAAGAGACGATAGAACCGGATCTGAAACTTTTATCAGGAGATTTGAACGAGGTCAATGCAAAGCCCACTGTTCAGCTTCGTTTCCAAAATCCTCAGCCTACGATTATCAGCAATTTGATATTTACGAGCAAGATCTATTATGAAAATCAGCTTTATATTGAAAATACGTCTAATGCATTTTTAGTTGCACCAAATTCGAATTTTCACTTGAATCTTGATTTAGCTGGTGATAAAGCAAAAGCTGGTGATTACCGCGCAGAAATCATAGCAAAATCAGGTGACAGTAATGAATGGCGATTTACACAAAACTTTACGATCAAAAAAGAAAAAGCACAGAAAGTAAATGAAAATTCCGTTTTTGAAGTACAAGAACAATCTTTCCCATGGCTTTATGTAGGATTGGTTGCTGCAGTTCTAGTGTTACTGTTGATTTTGCTGTTTTTGTGGATCCACAAGAAAAAGAAAAAAGGAGAAACAATACGATGAGGTGATTTCGTTGAAAACATCAATCTTATTAGGAGGGATTATTGCAAGTTTGCTGTTCTTCAGCTGGCAAGAGCCAGTCCAAGCAGATACCAAAAGTTCAGGCACGATTACATTTTATGATCTAAGTCCAGTTCCGCATCCAAGTGGTTCAGTCAATGGCGCATCAAAACAGCAGACACAGCCATCGATTTATAAAGAAGCTAATCAACATGGCGTATTCCCGGAGACGAATGAACAAAGGATCCGTGTTCTTTATTTGATTATTGGTATAGAATTATGGCTTCTTGCGTGGTTGTTGTTATGGAGAAGAAAGGAAAAGGAGGATGAACATGTTGCTACAAAATAAATTTACATTTTTTCGCTCCTTCTTTTTTACTTCGCTTTTTGTTTTAAGTATATTTATCTTTTCACCTTCGGCAGAAGCTGTTGGAGCAACGCCTCCTACCATTTCTTATGATCCGTACACATACGAAAACATCGTACCTCCAAATGGTGGACGTAGTGCAGTGAATGGCGGGAAGCTTGTCCAACTAACTGGGGCTAACCAGTTGCCTAAATTGACTGCTACTTATTTGAACGATGGTTCAAATGATCCTTGGAAAGGTGGCACGGTCCATTTTCATTGGGAAAGCCATGTGAAACTAACAAATGTACTTGATTTGGTGAATATCACTGCACAAGGTTTTGCCTTCGTTGCAATCATCAATTTACCGGAACATGTATCAAGCAGTGATGTATTAAAAGCAATTGACTGGAACAACGCCTACTTGTATATTGCCGGTGCCCCCATCAAGGTTACTAGCGGAAGTTTATTATCAGCAGGAAGCCATACCTTACGTTTCGGGATGGGTTCGTGGGATACAAATACTCTGTTGGCAGATATCATCGCTATTATTACGCGAGGCGAGTTCAATGTTGACGATGTCCCGCTTCAATTTGATATTACAGCTAATGTCGCGAAGATGACAGAAAACGGAGATAAATATGATACGAGTCCAAACAAAATTTTGACCAAGGGTAAATTACAACCTTCTATGTCTAAAAAGGCCATTTTTTCTGTTGATTTTTATGACTCGAATAATATTATCCAAGATCGTATGTTCAATTCGATTATAGCTCCAGCTGCAGGTCGATTTTATCCTAAATTAACTGGTGGAAAATTGAATCCAGGAGCATATGCATTTTCTGCAAGTGCAGAGATAAATACGTGGAATAGTTACATTTCACCAAGTGATTCAACAGGAAAATATAATACATTTGCTGATACTACAGAATACGTGGATGGGAATAACCAGAACCTTCCAGGCTCAACCAATAATCGAACACTAACGATGGGGTTGACTGAAGGACGTTTTGATCAACTACCATCTACTCGCTTTGATCGTGTAGTCAATTATTTTACAGGAAAAAATGTCACACAAGGTGCAACACTGACTCATACTCCAGCAAGCACAAGTGGATTGAATCAGTCAACCAATATCTTATATAGCGGGAAAGATGCGCAAGGTGGATTGCTTTCTCCCGTTGCTTTAAAGGTATTGGAGCAGTATAAGCTAGACGGTACGGTTTTACCAACAAATTTAACAGCTGATAGTCAGTGGGGAAAGCTCCTTTCCCCTGCGCCGTACCAAGTCACGGCCAATTGGTCAGCAACTGAATTAAAAACGGGGTCGATCCATTACAGGCTTTATTCGAAAGGAACCCAAAAATTAGCGGCAGGATGGACAGATCAACTTTTCCAAACGATCTCATCAAATAATGGCGGCACAACTACAGCTACTTCTACACTACCTGCTTTGGCTTCAGGGCAATATTATTTTGATTATCGCTTGGTGGACGATGTGCTTACTAACCTGTATCCGTCTTTTGCGTACAAATGGCAGTCTGAACAAGCGGGAATCACCACTCTTCCCCAAATAACAGTGGCTAATTTTCCATCAGTGAGTGCAGACAGCCAGCTAAAAAATCTTAGCAGACAACCGGATGAAGGAACTCCCTTATCTGCACTATCAGGGGATACGATACAAGAAGATGTGACATTCACGTTGACAAAATCTGGGGATGCGATAACCGACAAAAAAATCACGGTCTCACTTCCAGAAAATACTACTTATATCAATGGCACCTTAAAATTAAATGATACAACTGTCGCAGATACTGGCGTTCAACAAGGAGTTTCTGTCCCGGCAGATTTATTGAGCAAAGTCGGCGATACCATTCATCTTACTTACAACTATCAATTAAATACTGTAGATACTTCTGTGCAATCTGTCAGCATACCGACAAAGGCAGCTGTACTTTCTAGCAATATTACATTAGCAGATGGTGCTAAGCTTCCTAACCCGATTGTCCAAACATCCTCTAAAACAATTCTTGTCCCCAAACAAGAATTGACATTAGTTGATGTACCAGATGATTTTACATTTGGCAATGATCTCCCCAAACCGTTGAAGACCAGTTATTATGAAGCAAAAGGCGATTTTTCTTTTGATGTACGGGATACTCGGCTTCCAAGCACGTCTCCTTGGCAACTGACAGGTACATTGACTTCTTCATTTAAGAATGATCAAGGTCAAGAATTAAGCGGAACAAAATTGTATTTTAATCGTGCTGGATCAAAGCAATTGATCCAGCAAGGACAAAACACGTTGATTTATCAAAGTGATGGTACAGCTAAAGGAGAGGTTCTCGTTGACTTTCCCGATACCGATGGTTTACTCTTAGAGGTAAATAGCAGTACGAACGCTCAACCTGGCGTAAGGTATCAAGGCACGATCACATGGGAACTATCAGCTGGTCCGTCAAGCTAAGTGATCAGAATTTGTATGGATCTGTGACAACTGTCGCAGATCCTCTTTTTCAAGGGTGAGAAGGAAACTTCTGCTGTTAATATCAGAAATGCTTGGAGGAGTGGACTTGGAACTTTTCAGTTTGCTTGAAAAAAATGAACAACGGCAAATCAAACTTTTTCAACTTTTATTAGAGGAAAAAGGAGAGATCTCTGTTAATAACGTACTTGCCCGCTTATCAATCGATCGGTCTACCTTGAAAGAAGATTTATTTTATTTACAAACTAGCTTGGAAAACATCGAACAACTGGAAATCGTTATTCAAGAAGGAAATATTTTATTGATCAGACATGGCAATATAGCAGCTATCGATGTTTATTATCATTGCTACTTGCGCTATTCTACAAAATATCAAATCCTTCTTTATCTGTTAGAATATGGCTCATTTGATCGGCAGAAACTTGTTATGGAACTTAATATCAGTTCGGCTACTTTGTCGCGTAGAGTGAAGGAATTAAATGATTCTTTAAAAGAGTTTCATTTGAAAATAAAAAGCGGGCGTTTGACTGGCCCAGAAAATCAAATCCGCTATTTCTATTTTCAATTATTTTGGTTTGGTCACCCCTACCTTGAAAATAAAAAAGAATACAGCGATTTATCAGGAAACACTTTTTTAGATCTGCTACAAAAAGAGTTCAGTTTCGCCATTACAGAAGAAGGACGACTGAAATTTGAAATATGGCTTTCCATTATGAAGAAACGGATGCGCTGTACGAAAAAAGCCAAACCAGATTATAGTAATCTTCCTGTTGGATTGTTTCAAACGACACAATTTTTATTGGAGCTTCATACATTTTTGACCCGTTATTTCTTTCAATATGCCTTTCCTTGGGACCAAAACGAAACGTTGGTTTTTTATCTTTTCATGATCAGTAACTTTACATTAGATACACATAATTCACATGTTCAGGAATTTTTGATAAGCGAAAAATACAAAGATGACGTAGTGGCTCAATTGAATCGAACGTTTAAACAATCGATAGAAGAATATTTTTCTTTCTATGTTTTTCCAGAAGAGATTTCGCAAAAGATTGCGTTGACAGTGATGCAAAATCACGCTCATTTTGCCTATTTTAGAGGATGGATGAATATTTTTGGTCAAGAAGGATTGAAACAACGGTTAACTGAAGTAGAAGATAAACAATTCCTTGTTTTATGCGAAAGGCTGGTCAGACAAACATTTGCTATTGTAGATTTTACTGAAGCAGACGAGGAAAATGCTCGTTTTGAATTATTTGCTCGCTATGCATCTATTTTACGAACGCTAATCAAGCAATTGGAATTGCGTTTGCAAATTGCTTATGATCTTCCTTACGAAAGGCTAATGGCGGATATCGTGAAAGAAATCATTCAAGAACAGTTGTTGAATACGATCAAATATGATTTAGTCGAATACGAGAAAGACAAGCAATATGATGTCATTTTGACTAGCCAATTGAAAGAATACCCGTCACAGAAGTCCGCTAAAGTTTTTGTATTTACGAGTAATGAATTTAACTATGATTTTCCCTATTTGAACCAATTTTTAAAAGAATGCTATTTAGAAAAATTGAATTTAAGGATGAATAAAACATGAAAATCGTGATCATTGGTGCTTCCCATGTAGGCATCACCGCTGCCCTAAATCTACGAAAACTTCAACCGGAAGCAGAAGTTCTGTTGATCGATGAAGATCACAAAGATGGGTTAGGCTATGTTTCAAATGGGATCAATCTTTATTTAAAAGGAAAGATACATAGTTTAGCTGAAGCTGTCAACAACGAGCGGACTCTTCAAGCAAGTGGTGCAAAACTGATCACGGAATGGAGAGTAACTGAACTTGATCCAGACAAACATCAGCTCATCCTCACTTCTGAGGAAGGAAAAAAAGAAACCCTAACCTATGATAAACTAATCGTGGCAACAGGTTCATCTCCTGCCACTTTATATAAACAAATTGAAGCTGAAAATGTCTATACCTATAAAAATCTAGTGCAATCTAAACAAGTACTTGCCGCTTTGAAAGAAGCAAAAGAAGTAGTGATTTTTGGTGCTGGTTATATTGGGTTAGAATTAGCAGATGCTTTGAGAAATAAGGGACATATGATTCATTTAGTTGATTACATGCCGAATGTTTTATCAAGATACTTCGATAAAGATATGATTGGCAGTTTTCAAAATCAGCTAAAAACCAAGCAAATCAACTTTCATCCAAATGAATTTTTGATTGATTGGAAAAAATCAGGAGAAGAAGTAGTATCCGTACAACTTTTGTCTCAAACACTGAAGACAGATATCGTCATTTTTTCTGCTCAAACTCGTCCAAATACGTCATTGTTAAAAGACAAAGTGGCATTGTATGAGGACGACACTGTGATGGTCAATGAATACCTGCAGACAAGTGATTCGGATATCTATGCGATTGGTGATATCGTTCCAGTCAGTTTTGACAAGAATGAACGGCATCTCTTTTTGCCCTTAGTTACTCGAGCTGTACATATGGCGAGAGCGGTAGCGTTGACTTTGTGCGAGCAGCCGACTGCGTATGATCTCAAACAAAAGATAACAGCAACGGTCATTACCGACCACTTTTTAGGAACTGTTGGGTTGACAGAAGACGAAGCACCATTTTTGGAACAAAGTGCCTGTTCTTGTTCAGGAGAGTTTGACCTATTTCCACAATACTATGAAGAAAATAAAACAGTAAATGCAAAGCTGATCTATCATCCAGATACATTAGAAATCATTGGCGGACAGCTGATAAGCAAAGAATTTTTATTATCAGATTTGAACTTACTTGCTGATATCGTGAAACAAAAAACCACGATTCCACAGTTAGCAGTTGAAAACTTTGGATTTTTGGCTGAATATACCCCATGTTTCCACTATCTCAATGAGTTAGCTTTTAAAGTACTAGCTAAGAGAGCAAATCGCAATAGAGTAGAAAAAAGATCGTGAGAAACATCACGGTCTTTTATTATGTGAAATGCTATTTTTATAATAAAAAAACTGAAAAATACTAACTAAAAAGCGTTTAGACATCATAAGGAGATATAATAAAAAGCGAAAATATATTTTGAGCATAATATTCGCCAAAAATTTATCAAGTGATAAAATTATTGTATAAAATAATTATTTCAAGAGGAGGAATTAAATGTTTTTAGCATTAAATGAAATTATGCATTCAAAGTTACGTTACGCATTAGTTGCAGGGGTGATGTTTTTAATCGCCTACTTGGTATTTTTTTTGACCGGGTTAGCTTATGGGTTAGCTCAAGACAATCGAACGGCGGTTGACAAGTGGGAGGCAGATTCGATCGTTCTTTCAAAAGATGCAAATTCAAATCTAGGGATGTCCATGATTACTAAGAAGACCGCAGAAGAAGTCGAAGGTGGGAAAGTGGCGTATCTTGCCCAAACACCTGGAGTCGTGACTAGTAAAGACAGTACAGAAGAAGGAAAAATCAATGTTAGCTTCTTTGGTATCGATAAAGATCAGTTCATCATGCCGAATCTTGTTGAAGGAAAAGCTTTTAATAACGATGATGAGGCAATAGGCGATATTAGCCTGAAGGAAGAATACGGTCTAGCCGTAGGAGATACGGTTAAGTTATCTGGTAGTGATAAGACGTTTAAACTAACTGGTTTTACGGATCATGCCAAGTTTAATGTTTCACCGGTTCTTTATACGACCATCAATGCTTACCAACAAATCCGTTTCGAAAAAGAAGACACAAGTGAGAATGCACGGATCAATGCAATAGTTGTCAGAGGAAAAATCAACGATTTACCTGAAGACTTGGAACAGATCAAAATTTCTAAATTCATCAATGAATTACCTGGATACAATGCACAAGTATTGACTTTTGGGTTTATGATTGGCTTTTTGATTGTTATTGCGGCTATCGTGATCGGGATTTTTATTTATGTACTGACGATGCAAAAAATCAATATCTTTGGTGTAATGAAAGCCCAAGGAATCACGGGAGGATTTATTGCACGCTCTGTAGTGGCACAAACATTCATTTTATCCTTTGTTGGTATTCTTCTTGGTCTAGTGGGAACAGTGGGAACATCTCTTGTTCTACCTGATGCGGTTCCATTCCAAAGCAATTGGCTATTTTTTGGCATCATTAGCTTGTTGATGTTGGTAGTGGCTGTGTTAGGCGCACTATTTTCTGTTCGGACGATCGTGAAAATCGATCCGCTGAAGGCCATTGGATAAGAAGGAGGAAGAACATGAAAGCAATAGAATTTAAAGAAGTAGAAAAAAGTTTCCAAGATGGCGACCAAGTAGTAAAAGCATTGAAAGAAACAACAATGAGTATCGATAAAGGGGAATTTGTTGCAATCATCGGTCCTTCTGGTTCAGGAAAAAGTACCTTTTTGACTTTAGCAGGCGGATTGCAGACACCTAGCAGCGGCTCTGTATTTATCAATGATCAGGAATTCAGTAATCAAAAAGAAAGCGAACGTGTTAAACTCCGCTTCAAAGAAATTGGTTTTATTTTGCAGGCATCAAATCTGGTTCCTTTTCTGACAGTGAAAAAGCAGTTATTATTAGTAGATAAAATCAAACATGAACATCGGCAAAAAGAAGCAAAAGAATTATTTGAGCAGCTTGGCGTGGATAAGCTGATCAACAAGTATCCAGAAGAACTATCTGGTGGTGAAAGACAAAGGGTGGCAATTGCTCGTGCATTGTACAATGATCCGTCTATTATTCTAGCAGATGAACCAACTGCCAGTTTGGATTCAGAAAAGGCAAGAGAAGTAGTCGATATTTTGGCAAAAGAATCAAAAGAAAAAAATAAAGCAACAATCATGGTGACGCACGACACACGGTTGATTGACAAATGCGATAGAATATTTATGATGGAGGATGGTGTATTGAAAGAAAAAGAATAACCAAAAAGTAGGTGGGAAAATGGTCCATCGATACAATAAAGACACGCAACAAAAAATTTTAAAAGAAGCGACTGACTTGTTCATGTCCAAGGGCTATCTCGGTACTTCAACAAGAGAGATCGCACAAAAAGTTGGGATCACCCAGCCCAATCTTTATCACTATTTTGGTGATAAAGAAAAGTTATATACAGCAGTATTAGAAAAGCACTTAGAAGATGTTGGGAAAGCGTTGAGAGAAATCGTCCAAACAAGCGAAACGAGATTTCAAGTGACGTTGACAAAAATGGCTCAATTTTTGATTGAGACGCATCTTGTTGATTTATTTCTGATGCTTCACGACCTTGAAAGCAATCTTTCCAGTGAAACGAGAGATCATCTTTTCTTTCTATGGAAGAAAAATTATCGTGAACCATTTGAAGAAATTTTTTCAACAAACCAATCCGTGTTAAGAAGTGGGATTTCCAAAGAAATTGCAGCAAGGCATTTTTTCTTAGTGTTGGCACCGTACATCACTCGATCAAAAAGACCTGTAGAAGAACCGCTGAATGTGGCACAATTGATCGATTTATATTTGAATGGTGTGTTAGGACAAACGTAAAGCTGTTATATGTGGAGAAAAATAGTTAGGTAAAGAAACAAGATATGACGAAAATCGTTGTATCTTGTTTCTTTTTTATACGGCTAGTTTTTCATGCATAAAACTTTGTTATTCTCTCATAATTATCAAGGAATATTTTATTTATTATTTCATTCTAATTGAATCGTTATCAAAAGGTATTTAACCAAAAAGTAGTTTTTATTTACTTATAAATAACGAACGAAATATAAAAGAAAACGTTTGCAAACTTAATTCCGGAATGTTACTATTTATTTGTAATTATAAAGTCAATGTTTCTGGTGCGCTTGTTCTGTCGGGAATCTAGGAGGTGTTTTTATTTAATAACAAAAATAATTAATTGTTTGTAGAATGAAAGAAACTATTTATTTGGTGGATGAATCACAACGAATAGACAAAAGGAGGCTTCAAAATATGTCAAAAATGAAAAAAATCAGTTTAGCAGTAATGTTATTTTCTTCGGTGATGTCTGTCACATCTCCGTTATTAGGACAAAAAGACTCTGTCTATGCCGAAGAAACAGCTCAAGTTGTTCAAGCAAAAGAATACCGGAATGTCATGTATTATGGAGATTGGTCCATCTGGGATGGTGAAGGGAAATTTCTTCCTCAAGATATTCCAGCGGATCAGCTAACACATTTGAACTTTGCCTTCTTAGATTTTGATAGCGAGGGGAATCTGGAATTTACAGATGCAGATGCTGCAGTGGGTGCATCTTTAGAACAACCTGGTGTAGGATGGAACACACCAAGTTCTGGGATTTTGAATGCAATCCAAGATTTACGCGGCAAAAATAAAAATCTAAAAATAGGCGTATCTTTAGGTGGATGGTCAAAATCAGGAGACTTTTCAGAAGTGGCAGCTGATCCAGTAAAACGTAAAAATCTAGTAGAAAATATCACGAAATTTATTAAGTATACCAATATGGATTTTGTCGATGTCGATTGGGAATATCCAGCTGATGTCCGTCAGCCAGATCTAGTAGATAATGTAAACGATGAAGGAACACCACATGCAAAACCGGAAGATAAAGAGAATTACATCACGCTTTTAAAAGAGATTCGCGAGTCAATTGATCAACAAGGAGAAAAGTTAGGGAAAACATATGAATTATCTGTAGCGCTTCCTTCTTCAAGAGAAAAATTAAATGATGGGATTGACATTCCTAAATTATTCTCTGTGGTAGATTTTGCCAATATCATGACCTATGATTTGAATGGGGCATGGAGTCCAAACAGTGCTCATCATACGGCACTTTATGGCAATCCAGCTGATCCTAATTATGAAGAAGGTCTTTCTGTCGATCAGACAGTCAAATTTTTACAAAAAGAAGGAGCTCCTTCCGACAAAATCGTGATTGGTGCAGCTTTTTATACACGCGGCTGGCATGAGGTAGAAAGCGGGGATAACAAAGAGCTGCCTGGTTTGTTCCAATCAGCAAAAGCAAGCAACCAAGATGCCGATCAAACACCTTCTTACGGTGCCAAAAACAAAAACGATCTTGTTTCAGGAAATGGTGGTAGAGCTGGCGGCGTCTGGCCTTATCGGAATATCGCTGATTTGATTGATCAAACAGCAGACTTAAAAGAATATTGGGATGATGTAGCGAAAGCACCTTATATGTACAGTAAAACAACAGGAGAATTCTTTACTTATGACAATGTCAGATCTGTCAGCTACAAAGCAGAATATGTAAAAGAAAATGAATTAGGTGGAGTAATCTCCTGGATGCAATCACAAGATAAGGAAACTAACAGTAGTAAGAGAGACGAGCTGACTAATGCGATCAAACAAGGATTATTCGGTGACGAAAAGCTGTCAGAACAAGAAATAGTTTCCTCCCCGTTAGCGATTGATGTAGATATTTCTACTTATAATGAATATGGTGCGAATGGTTATAACATCACTATCAAGAATAACGAGCAGCTTAACGAAACTTCTAGTGTATTGAGTGCAGTGGAATTAGCCCAAGAAACAATCAAATTCCCTAAACTATATATTCCAATCCATTCAGCTGAAAGCCTAAGTGCCGGAGATTACAAAGCTGGAACAGTAACGATAGAAAATGGATATGTCGTGATTGATTTAGCTTCTGTATATGACGGTAAACATATCGAGCCAGATGCTTCTTATGAATTTAGATTAAGATCAAGTGATGAGAATCCAACAGTCGATCGAATTGGCCATATTGAGTTAGTCCAAAGAATCGGAGATGAAGGAGCGGAAATCAATCGGCAAGTCATCTATGGAAAAGAACTGGTACCAGATCCATCTGATACG
Source organism: Enterococcus sp. NBRC 3427 (assembly GCF_007996925.1). Lineage (NCBI taxonomy): Bacteria > Bacillati > Bacillota > Bacilli > Lactobacillales > Enterococcaceae > Enterococcus > Enterococcus sp. NBRC 3427. The sequence continues at coordinate 19,502 of NZ_BJLL01000049.1, forward strand.
CAACCACCATCTGTACCCGAAAATCTAGCTGTTTCAGATATTCAAGGAACACAAGTTACTTTGAGTTGGGAAGAATCAACAGACAATAATCAGGTGGCAGGTTATTACATCTATCGTGATGGTCAGCGTGTAGCACAAACAGCTCATACTCGATATACAGATACAGGTTTGGAGACAAATACACCGTACACTTATACAGTCAGTGCATTTGACGCTTCTGGAAATGTATCTGAGAAAAGCTTGCCGATAACGATCACAACGAAAAGCGAAGACCCTGCTCCAGGATACGAAGAATGGCACCCAGAAAAAGCTTATGTCAAGGGAGACATCGTCACTTATCAAGGGAAAGTTTACCAGGCAAAGTGGTGGAATCAAGGGGAAGAACCAGGTTCTAATGAGTGGGGCGCATGGGAACTGATTGGTTAAATTTGCTGTTTATTTGAAAACACGGGGCTGTGACAAAACGTTTGTCGCAGCTCCTTTTTTGCGTACTTAAGCTGATTTTAAGTTTTGACCCTTAGTCTGGATCTACGAGGTGAGAGTCAAGAATGAAAAAAATAATTGGAGCTTTTGTATGTGCAATCATTATCATTATTATCTGTTTTCAAATAGATGTTTTTGGTCAAAAAAAGATAGTTGGGCAAACGGTCAGCAGTACGAACAGTACGGTTACAAAGACAAAGGAATCATCTGATGACACAAAACAAGAGACATTAGTCAAAATCGGAAAAAATGACCGTACACTATATACAGATGACTCGCTAACTACCCCATTAGCAACTATAAACGGCGGAGAACTGACGGAGTTTCTTTCCGAAACAAAAAATGCTTATCAGATTAAGACAAATGATGGCTATACTGGATATTTAGCCCTCGAAGATGGAACCAAAGTCACAAAGAATATACAAACAAAACCGAAAGAGTTATCTGATGCAGTGATTGTATTAGATCCTGGGCATGGCGGAAATGATACTGGGGCATTAAGCAATGATGAACAAACAGAAGAAAAGGACATAACATTAAGTACAGCCATAAAAGTAAAAAAGGCGCTAGAGGATGCTGGAGCAACGGTTTATTTGACCCACACTACAGATGAATTAGTACAGCTTGGAGATATATGCGACTACAGTGAAGAAAAAAAGGCAGATGTCTTTATCAGTTTACACGCAGACTCTACGGAATATGCGAATGAAGCAACTGGGATCACGACATATTATTACTATGGACAAGAGGAAACATTAGCTCAAACAATCGCTGATTCCTTCACTGATCTGCCTCTGGATTCAAGAGGAATCTCCACTGGGAACTATCAAGTTCTTCGAGAAAATCTTCAACCTTCTATTTTAATCGAGATGGGTTATATGAATAATGATGGTGATTTAGAGGAATTAGTAACAGACAGTTATCAGCAGCAAATCGCTGCAAGTTTGACAGAAGCATTGACCACTTATTTTCAGCAATAAATAAGGAAA